>CAZCEL010000048.1:0-16920 GCA_964497175.1 uncultured Bifidobacteriaceae bacterium | reverse complement strand
GGCCGCGACCTCCACGTTGATCTGGCGCGGCTTGGCTTCCTCACGCAACGGCAGCCGCAAGGTCAGCACGCCGTTCTTGTAGTCGGCCGCGACTCTCGACGTGTCCACGGTCTGGGGCAAGGTGAACGAGCGGCTGAACGTGCCGTAGCGACGCTCGATTCGCGTGAAGCCGTCCTCCTTCACGTCCCCCGAGAGCTTCTTCTCGCCGGCAATGGTCAACGTGTTGTTCTCGACCGTGACGTCGATGTCCTCGCGCGTCATGTCGGGCAGCTCGGCCTTCAGCACGACCTCGTGGTCGCCCGTCTGGTAGATGTCGACCGGCGGCACCCAGCTGCCGGACGACAGCAGCCCCTCGTCGCTGCGGCCGTACGCGTCGCTGAACGCGCGATTGACGCGTTCCTGCAGCTGCGCAAACTCACGAAACGGGTCACTCCAACGAATCATCGTCATGATGCTCCTCCTTGTCCGGACTCATCGCGCTTCCGCGTACTCCGCGTCGACGACCTCGCCTTCCTTCACGTCGGGTCGGCTCGATCCGGCCCGACTGCCTGCGGCAGACTCGGACGAGGGACCCTGCGCCCGATAGAGGACCTCCGCCGCAGCGTGTGAGGCCCGCTCCAGGACGGCCGTTGCCTGACGCAAGGCGGACAGATCGTCCCCCTGCGCAACCTTCCGCAGACGCTCGACGGCAGACTCGAGCGCGTGTCGCTCGCCGGCCGGCAATATGTCGCGATTCTCGTGCAGCACTCGATCTGCCTGATACGCGAGCGAATCGGCCTGATTGCGCGCGTCGATGAGCTCGCGCCGCGCCGAGTCCTCTGCCGCATGGCTCTCGGCGTCTTTCACCATGCGCTGCACGTCGTCGTTCGACAGCCCGCTCGAACCGCTGATCGTGATCTTCTGCTCGCTTCCGGTCGCCGCGTCCTTGGCTGTGACGCTGACGATGCCGTTCGCGTCGATGTCGAAGGCCACCTCGATCTGCGGCATGCCCCGCGGGGCGGGCGGCAGGCCCATGAGGTGAAAGCGGCCGAGCGTGCGGTTGTCGCGCGCCATCTGGCGCTCCCCCTGCAGGACGTGCACTTCGACGCTGGGCTGATTGTCGGCCGCCGTCGAGAAAATCTCGCTCTTCCTGGTCGGAATCGTCGTATTGCGGGGAATCAGCGCCGTCATGACGCCGCCCAGTGTCTCGATGCCCAGCGAGAGCGGCGTGACGTCGAGCAGCAGGACGTCCCGGACCTCGCCCGTGAGGACACCGCCCTGCACGGCGGCCCCAATCGCTACCACTTCGTCAGGATTGACGCCCTTGTGCGGTTCCCGGCCAAAGAACTCGCGGACCAGCTGCTGGACGCGAGGCATCCGCGTAGACCCACCGACGAGCACCACCTCGTCGATGTCCTTCGGCGCCAGACCGGCATCGGCCAGCGCATGGCGAACCGGACTCATGGTGCGCTCGATGAGGTCGGCGACCAACTGCTCGAGTCTGGCTCGCGTGAGCTTGACCTGCAGATGCTTTGGACCGCTCTGATCGGCCGTGATGAAAGGCAGATTGATCACGGTCTCCATGGCCGTCGACAGCTCGATCTTGGCCTTCTCGGCTCCTTCCTTGAGCCGCTGGAGCGCCATGCGGTCCCGGCTGATATCGATGCCGTCGGATTTCTTGAACTCCGAGGCCAGCCACTCGATGATGCGACTGTCGAGGTCGTCCCCGCCCAGATGGGTGTCGCCATTGGTCGCCTTGACTTCCACGACGCCCTCGCCGACTTCGAGCACCGAGATGTCGAACGTGCCGCCGCCGAAGTCGTACACGGCAATCGTCTCGTCCTTCTTCTTGTCCAGACCGTACGCCAGGGCGGCCGCGGTGGGCTCGTTGATGATCCGCAGGACGTTCAGGCCCGCAATCGTGCCAGCATCCTTGGTCGCCTGCCGCTGCGCATCATTGAAGTACGCCGGCACGGTGATCACCGCGTCGGTGACCTTCTCGCCGAGATAGTCCTCGGCCGCCTGCTTGAGCTTCTGCAGGACCATGGCCGACACTTCCGGCGGCGAGTACTTCCGCCCACGCGATTCCACCCACGCGTCGCCGTTCTGCGATCGCACGACCTTGTACGGCACTCTCGACGTTTCGCCGGCGACCTCATCCAGCTTGCGGCCCATGAACCGTTTGATCGAGAAGACCGTATCCGCCGGGTTCGTGACGGCCTGGTTCTTGGCGACCTGACCGACTAACCGCTCCTGGTCCTTCGTAAAAGCCACGACTGAAGGCGTGAGTCGCGCGCCCTCCTGATTCACGATGACCGCGGGCTGTCCGCCCTCCATGACCGACACGACCGAGTTGGTCGTCCCCAGGTCGATTCCGATTACTTTTCCTGCCATCGTGCCCCCTTCCCCTGCGGGCCTGTTTTCGAGGGCCCCCCCGCGAGCCGCAGGCTGCCCGGCGCCGCACCTGGGGCACCGGCCGAGAACGGCCCAAGTATGGCCCAATCATGAGTGTATGTCAATAAGTAAATCTGCTCTCATTACACTAATATCTGGACATGACTCTATCTCCCTGCAATTGAATACCTTGCCCGGACGATCGCTGGCGCCAGGTGATACGATGGACGCCTGTGCGGTCCCGGATCGAGTCGACGAGTCTGCTCTCGGAGATTGGCGACTTCGCCGACGAACTGCGTCGAGTGTTCGTGGAGATTGGCGGGGGGGACCCGGAGTCGAGCCTGGCGGCCGATTGCGCGCCGCCCCTTGACGTCTTCGAGACCGACGAGGCCCTGGAAGTCACCGTGGACCTGCCTGGGGTGAACCTCCAGGCGCTTCGCGTGGTCGTCAAGGGGAACGCGCTGCTGATTGCGGGCGAGAAGACGGCGCAGCGCCGGAAAGGGTCGTCGAGCTTTCATCTGGTCGAGCGGGGATACGGACGATTCGCCAGGGCGGTGCGCCTGGTGACGCCGTGCGACACCGCCCGGACGCGGGCCACGCTGGCCGAGGGCGAGCTGCGGCTCGTGGTTCCCAAGATTGCGGAACGCCGCGGCCGCGCGATTCGAATCCCGATCTCGCCGCCCGTCGAGCGCGCCTGACCTGCTCCCCGCGCGCGGCTCCGTTACAATGGCCACTCACAGCTCGCCCATGCGGATCCTCTTTATCGGCGATATCGTTGGACGGCCCGGGCGCGACCTCGTGCGTCGGGGGCTCGGCGCGCTGGTCGAATCCCACCGGGCCGACCTCGTCATCGCCAACGTCGAAAACGCGGCCGCCGGCTTCGGGATTACGCGTGACATCGGCGATGAACTGCTGGAGATCGGCATTGACGTGATGACATCGGGCAATCACATCTGGGACAAGAAGGAGGCGGTCGCCTATATCGGCGCCGAACCGCGGCTGCTGCGACCCGCCAACTTCCCGTCCGGTGTGCCGGGCGGCGGCAGCTACCTGGCGCGCACCCGCGATGGGCGGTCGGTTGGCGTGGTCAACGTGATGGGCCGTGTGTTCATGCAGGCAATTGACGATCCGTTCGCGGTGGTGCTCCGCGAGATCGACGCCTTGCGTCCGCGGGCCCGCGTGATCTTCGTCGACTTCCACGCCGAGGCGACCTCGGAAAAGCAGGCCATGGGCTGGCATCTGGACGGCAGAGTCACCGCCGTCATCGGCACGCACACCCACGTCCAAACGGCCGACGAGCGCATCCTGCCCAAGGGCACGGCGTATCTCACGGATGTCGGCATGACCGGCCCGCACGATTCGGTGATCGGCGTGGAGGTGGACGCCGCGCTCGGACGTTTCCTCAACGCGATGCCCGTCCGGCTCGAGACCGCCGCCCTCAATCCTCAGCTCCACGCCGTCCTCGTCGAGGCCGACGAGGAGACGGGCCGAGCCCTCGAGATCGAGCGCCTGAGCTACGGCGTGGACGAGTTGGCCATCCTGGCGGGCTCGCCGGCGCAGTCGGTCTTCTGAACGAGCGACCCATGTCGGATCTGTTCGACCTTCCGTTCGAGGACGAGGATGGTGGCGTCCCAGATGTGCACCGAGGGCGTGCGGTTCGGCGGGTGTTCACGGTCACTGAGGTCACCGTTCTGCTGCGCGATCTCATCGAGGCGCGATTCCCGGAGGTATGGATCGAAGGCGAGCTCTCCAACTGCCGGATTTGGAACACTGGACATCTGTACTTCACGCTGAAGGACGCTTCGTCCCAGCTTCGCGGGTTCATGTTCCGCAGCACGCTCGGATACCTGAAATTCAAGCCGGCCGACGGGCTGCGTGTCCTGGCCCGGGGCCGGATTTCGGTCTACGAGCCCAAGGGCGAGTACCAGCTCGTGTGCGAGCACTTCGAGCCGCAGGGGCTCGGTGCTCTGCAGCTGGCGTTCGATCAGCTGAAGCGACGGCTGCAGCGCGAGGGCCTGTTCGACCCGTCGCGCAAGCGGCCGCTGCCCGCGCTGCCGCGCAAGATTGGCATCGTCACGTCGCTCGAAGGCGCCGCCCTCCGGGACATCATCCAGGTGCTGGCCCGCCGGCATCGCCGCGCCCCTCTGGTCATCCGCCCCTCGCGCGTCCAGGGCGAGGGGGCCGCAGCCGATGTCGCGCAGGGAATCAGGGCGCTTGGCGCTGTGCCCGGCGTCGACGTCATCATCGTGGGCCGAGGCGGCGGCTCGATCGAGGACCTGTGGGCGTTCAACGAGGAGCCCGTGGCGCGGGCCATCGCGCACTCCCCTGTCCCGGTCATCTCGGCCGTTGGGCACGAGACCGACGTGACCATCGCGGACTTCGTCGCCGATCGCCGTGCCCCGACACCCTCGGCGGCCGCCGAAATTGTCGTGGCCGCGCAGGCGGAGATTGCCGAGCGCATCGATCGCCAGCGGGATCGTCTGCGGGCGGCCGCGCGGAGCCGTGTCGACGCGCTCGGCCGGCGAGTGCGCGCGCTCGACGGACGGCCAGTCTTTGCCGGGTTCCCCGGCCGCATCGCGATGCGGGGCCGCGACTGCGGGGAACTGTCGCACGCGCTCGCCCGCGCTGTTGGCGCCACCCTCGCCGTGCGGACCCGCGCCGCGCAGCAACTGCGACGCCGGCTGGAGACGTGCGACGTGGGGCGGCGGCTCAGCCTGATCCGCGTCCGGCTGTTAGGGGCCGACGGGCGCCTCGAGCGCGCCCTGGTCGCACGCCATCACCGGGCGAAGGGCGCGCTGCGGGAATCGGCGAGCCGGCTCGAGGCGCTGAGTCCGCTCGGCGTCCTGGGCCGCGGATACAGTGTGTGTTGGAACGCCGACCGTACGGCCGTCCTCCGCGATGCGGCCGACACCAGGCCTGGCGACCAGGTTCGCGTGACCCTCGCCAGGGGCGAGCTCCAGTGCGAGGTCAAGGGATCGAGCCCGCCATGACGGATCCCTCGATCAAGGACTTCGAGGCCGCCATCGCCGAGCTGGAGTCGATCGTGAAGAAGCTCGAAGAGGGTGACCTGCCCCTGGAACAGTCCCTCGCCATGTACGAGCGTGGGGTACAGCTCTCGCGCTACTGCCACGCGCGGCTCGAAGAAGCCGAGCGCCGGATCGAAATCCTGACCGACCGCGGCGAGCTCCGGCCCGCGCCGGCGTCGCTCGGGACCGACGAGCCGGACCGCCACTGAGGACGTGTTCGACAGCACATCGTTCAGAGAGTTCGCTGAGGCCGCCCGAGCGTCGGTCGACGCGGCGCTCGAGCGGTTTCTTCCAGAGCCGCCCGCGTGTCCCGAGTTGCTGAGCCAGGCGATCCGATACAGCCTGTCTGCCGGCGGCAAGCGGTTGCGCCCGCTCCTGGTCATCGCGGCTGCTGACGCGGTGGAACGCAGAGGCCGAACCGTGGCGTCCTCCGCATTCTCAGAACCCGCACGGACCGTCCGGATGGAGCGCCTGGTGCTGCCTGCCGCCTGCGCCGTCGAGATGATCCATACCTACTCGCTCATTCACGACGACCTCCCGGCCATGGACAACGACACGCTGCGCCGCGGCCGGCCCACGCTGCACGTCGTCTTCGGCGATGCGGTTGCCGTGCTGGCCGGGGACGCTCTGCAAGCTGACGCCTTCGCGCTCCTCGCGCGCGAGCCGGTCTCCGGCGATCCGGACCTGGCCGCGCGCAAGCTGCGGGTGATCGATCGCATCGCCGTCGCGGCGGGAGCGCGAGGCATGGTGGGTGGCCAGGTCGTCGATATCCAGGCGGGCGGCCAGGCGCCCGGGCATGCGATCGCGCTCGACCCCGACGCGCTTCGAGCCATGCACCTGCAGAAGACCGGCGCCCTCATTTCGGCTTCGGCAGCAGCCGGAGCCATCATGGCGGGAGGCGACGAGGGAGCCGTGACGGCCGTCGACGCGTGGGCCTCCCAGCTGGGGTTGGCCTTTCAAATCGTGGACGACATCCTGGACATCGAAGGCACGGCCGAGGACCTTGGAAAGACCGCTGGCAAGGACGCGGCCGGCGCCAAGCCGACTTACGCGTCGCTGTTCGGCATTGCCCGGTCGCGCGCGATCGCCGAGGACTGCGCGAGTAGGTCGCGCGCCATTCTGGCCGACGCCGGCTTGAGCGATGGGTGGCTCAATGACATTGCCGCCTGGATCCTGGCGCGCCGGTCCTGATGGCTGAGCGCGCGCGGCAGCCTGGCGGGCGAGGCAGGGCACGAGCCACGAAGGCTCGTCTCGATGCGCTGCTCGTAACCAGGGGACTGGCGGCATCGCGCGAGCGTTCCAGGGCCCTGATCCTGGCCGGCCAGGTTGCCGTCGACGGCCGGCGCGTGAGCAAGGCGGGCGCCCTGGTGTCGGCCGACGCACGGATCGAGCTCGCGTCGCCCGATCATCCGTACGTCGGCCGCGGCGGCCTCAAGCTGGCCCACGCCCTCGACGCGTTCCACATCGTGGCCTCCGGCCGACGCGCCCTCGATGTTGGCGCCTCGACCGGAGGCTTTACCGACGTGCTGCTCCGGCGAGGCGTGCTGAGCGTGATCGCACTCGACGTCGGGCACGGTCAGCTCGATTGGAAGCTTCGCACCGACCCGCGCGTGCTGGTACGCGAGGGCGTCAACGCGCGGCGACTGACCGGCCAGGACGTACCGCATCTGGTCGACGTGGTCACCATCGACGTGGCCTTCATCTCTCTCCGGCACATCCTGCCCGCTCTCCTGCCGTTTCTCGCCCCGGGCGCCGATATCGTGGCGCTTGTGAAGCCGCAGTTCGAGGCTGGTCGTCACGAGGTGGGCCGCGGCGGCGTGATTCGCGACCGAGCCGTGCACCAAGCCGTGATCGCGCGCGTGACCCGCGACGCTCAGGTGTGCGGCCTGACGGCATGCGCGATGACGCCGTCGCCGATTACCGGCGCGGGCGGAAACCGTGAGTTTTTCCTGCATCTGAGGCAGGGCGACACCACCGCGGGGAGCCAGTCGCGGTAGGATCGCTCACGTGTCGACCGTGCCGTTGCCCGCCGTTTCGCGCGTCGGCATCCTCGCGAAAGACGGCCTGCGCGCCGCCACGCCCCACCTGGTCGACATCGGCGCCTGGCTCGAGGCTCGCGGCATCGAAGCGATCTTCGAAACGGCGACCTCGTCGCTCATGCCCGAGGCCGCCGATCGCCGTGTGCTCGACAAACGCGGGCTGGCTGCCGGCGTCGATATGGTGCTCGTCCTCGGAGGTGACGGGACGCTGCTGAGCATGGCCGACTGTATCGGCGAGGCCGGATCGGCTATTCCGATTCTCGGCGTGAACTTCGGGAGCCTCGGCTTCCTGACCGAGATCACGCTGCCGGAGCTCTATCGCTCGCTCGACGCCGCGATCACCGGGCGCGCACGCGTCGAAAAACGGCTGATGCTGCGGTCCACGACGATTCGGGACGGCGCGATCTTCGCGCGGTCGATTGCGCTCAACGACGCGGTGATCACGAAGACCGCGCGGTCGAGGATGATCGACCTGTCGGTCTACGTCGGCGACGAGTTCGTCAGCCGCGTCAAGGCGGACGGGCTGATCGTGGCCACGCCCACCGGCTCGACCGCCTACAACCTGGCGGCCGGCGGACCCATCGTGCAGCCGGAGGTCGATGCGCTGGTCCTGACGCCGATCGCCCCACACACGCTCACCAATCGCCCGGTCGTGATTCCCGCCACCTCCGTCGTGCGGGTGCAGCCGAACATGGCGCCTCGAGACGAGGTGTTCGTGACCTTCGATGGCCAGGCCGGTTTTCAGCTGCACGCCGGCGACGAGGTGTCGGTGCAACGAGCCGAGAGCGCCTTGCGTCTCATCAAGCCCACCACGCGGGGGTACTTCGAGGTGCTGCGCACGAAGCTCAAGTGGGGCGAGCGTTAGCCAGAGGCTTGCTCGGACGCGCAGATGTGCGAGTTGCCCGACCGAACGGCCTGGGCCGGTCAGGGGAGGGTAATTCGACGCACGGAAGGCTAACATGAGGCCGCTGGGAACGAAGCGTCGCCGAGGACGGCCATCGCACCCGGACGTGCTGACGCCGGCTGAATGGGGTGTCGTCAACGCGGTGCGCCACGGAATCCGGAACTCGACCATTGCCCGAATGCGCGGCGTCACCGCAGATGCAGTCAAATTCCACGTGTCGAACGCACGGACGAAGCTCGGCCTCGACACACGCGCCGCTCTCCGCTACTGGCGCGGGGCCCCCAACGACAGCGCGCTTGCGCGACGCACCCAGAAGGAGACCACAGTGCCAGCAGTGACTGACCTCACGCTCGGCCCAATCGGCCAGATCGCCCGTACCGTGAAGGACCTGCCACGCGCGGAAGCGTGGTATCGTGACGTGCTCGGCTTGAAGCACCTGTACACGTTCAGCAAGCTGGCATTCTTCGACTGCGGTGGCACTCGACTCATGATCGAGGATCGCTCGATCATCGACGTACCGGACCTGCACAACGACTCGGTCCTCTACTTCCGCGTCCCCGACATCAACGCCGCTTACGACGAGCTGCGCAGGCGCGGCGCCGAGTTCACGGGAGCGCCTCACATGATCTACAAGCACCCTGATGGGACAGAGGAGTGGATGGCATTCTTCAAGGACTGCGACGGCGGCGTCCTCGCCATCATGTCCCCGATCAGGCCGACATAGAAGACGATCCTGTTCCCACGCCCGCGTGAGTCGTCGATGACGACTCTTACGATTCCGGCCAGGGCGGCTGGTACTGAATCCCGCGTGTGACCCGGCTGATGAGCGCGAAATCGCCGGTGTTTCGATCCGGGAGCGCCCGCTGGCAGCAGCGCGTTCAGCCGCCGATGGCGAAGTCGACGGTCCACTCGTGTGGACCCCAGATGATCACCAGGCGGCCCCGATCGGCGGCGCCGGGCACGATGGCGACCGCGAACGGGCGGTTTGCCGCAGGTCCTTCGGAGTGCGTCAGCGGAACTTCAGCGGCATCGAACTTCGGATCGTGCTGCGAGCCCCAGGCGTCGGGCTCGTGATTGAACAGGAGCCGCCATCCCGCTGCGACCTTCTTCAGCCACAGTCCGTACGATCCGGGAAAGCCGGGCACCTGGTTCCCCGTGCCGACCGAAATTCTGCCGAATCTGAGCGGCAACTCGGTGCGAAGGCGCGGCACCGACGACTCGGTCAGCATCACGACCTCGCCGGCGCGCATCTGCGACAACCGCGCGAAATCCGGGCCGTCGACTCCCAGACCGCGCGCGGTTTGTGCGGCGTCGGCCCGGTCACTCCTCGGGAACGTCCGCTGGAACGAGACGCTCACGCGCTGGCCTTTCGGCAGCACGAATGCGGTTTCGTTTCGCTGGGCGAGGAGCCTGGCGCGCGACAGCACGCTGGTGTCTTCGTCGTGCGTGCGGTTTATGGTGACGTTGGGCGCGCGGCTCTCATCGACGCGCCGCCGGAGCGGGGTCATGAACTGCACATCGGTCGCCGCCTCGTAGTCGGCCCACCGAATGACGAGACGGCCGGCGGTGCTGTCTTCCGGAACCAGTGCGGCGACCAGATTCGGCGCACTCGGCGTCGCCGCTTCCCGCGCCAGCACGACCTGACCGACATCCGCCTTGCCGGCGCTGGTGACGTGAAGCTGCCAGCCGTCAGCCGTGCTTTCGAGCCACAGTTCGTATACGGCAACGGCGGGGGCCGTCGCGACCGGCGGTCGACTCTCGGCGGGAGTTGGATTCGGGGTGGCGGGACCTGCGATGTCCAGCGGGCCGAGGCGAAGTGCCCCTGTGGTCTCGAGCCGCGCGATCTGCACCCGGGACGTCAAGGGGCCGCCGGCCTTGCGATCGGGTGCGTATATTACGGTTGCGGTTCGCCCGCCAAGAGACAGCTCGGATCGTATCAACCCGTCCCTCATCGGCGGCGATGCCGGTTGGCTCGCGAGCAGCGCGGCGGCGGCGACGGCGACCAGGGCCGCGCCCAGCGCGAAGGTCACGAGTCGCGTGCTGCGGAACATGGCGCGCGTTACTGCTGCGCGGTTGGAGCTTCCTGCCCCGGCTCGAGCTCCACGAAGCTGACAAACCCCAGCATCATCTCGTCCTGAGTCCGCGGGCCGTTGCGAATGGTGAGGTTCGGATTGAACTGACGCTTTGCGCCGCGATCGGCGGAGTTGTCGTAGAGCATCTCGACGTCGATGCGCGTGCCCTTGGGCAGAAGCTTCGGCTGCTTCAGTTTGTAGGTGACCTGCCACGTCTGGTCGTAGCGCGGCACGTTGAGGAGCACTTCCTTGCGGCCGTCCGGATACGTCGCCGTGTAGCGGGCGGCGGTGGCGCGCAGGTGCGCATGCGGCCAGTACGAGAGGTAGAGCGTGTCCTTCCGCAGCGTTTCCGCGGCGCCAATCCGGTAGTTGACCTTCTGTGGCGGGATTTCGAACCCGGTCGTCCCGATCGTCTTGCTCTGCACCTTGTACTTGATGGGTCCCTTCGCGAAGTAGAAGCCGATCTCGGCCTGGTTCCAGTAACCGGTTCCCTGGCCGGCCTGCTTGTAATAGTGCATGTTGAAGGTGATCGTCGAACCCTTCTTCAGCTCCATGCCGAAGCCTTCGGGCAACTGGGCCGGCTCGGCGCCGCCGGCGATGCAACCCATCGACAATCCCGCGGCTCCCTCGCCCTCGGCATCGTCGGAGGGATTCCGCACGAAGCCCGGCGGCCGAACGCCGCCGCACATGTGGTGAACCGTGTCTTTCCCGGCGAGGTAGGTTCCAGCGCGGAATTCCCACGCGCGCACGAAGACGTCGTTGGGCAGAACATCGTCGGTGATCTTCGTATGGAACGTGCCCTGAACGTCCTGCGCTTCGTCGTTCACGAAATACGGCGCCGGCATCTTGACGATCAAATCGGGCGTGCCGAGCGAGAAGCCGCCGCTCCGGGCTTCCGTGCTCGGAACCGCCGGCGGCGCTTTCGACCGATCACCGCCGGGCGCGCCGGCGTCCACCCATGCCACGATGGTTTGAATTTCCTTGTCGGTGAGACCGCGCTCGTTCGAGAACGCGCCCCTGGGCGCGTCGGCGAACCACGGCGGCATTTCCTTCGCTTTGACCTTGCGCGCGATGGCGCGGGCCCAGGGCCGCGTCTCGTCGTAGGACGTCAACGGCATCGGCGCAACCAGGCTGCCGATGTTCTTGCCCGCGGATTGATGACACGACGCGCAGTTGGCCTGCAGAATCGGCGCGATATGCTCGTAGTAGGTGACCCGCTCCTGGGCCGTGGAAGCAGATGCAGTTGCCAACAGCAGCGCCCACAGGGTCGAAGCTACAGTCAGGATCCGCTTGGGCTTCATACCGGACCTCTCTTTGATCCAATGCCAACCACGCCGCGAGAACGCAACAAGCAGGCCGGAGCCTCTGGAGCCGGCGGGCACCCAACGCCAGGGCCCGTACCGCTGTCACTGTGCTCCCGGAGCCGACGGGGTGTCAAGCTTTAAACCGGGGCAGGGCGGGACTTTAGTCCCGCCTGTCGGCCAGGTCTGAAGACCTGCGCGACAAGTGGTACCTCTTCAAGGAATTTCGTGAGGGCGGCACTCTAGCCCCTCTGCTTCCTGAAGTACTGCACCTGATACCGCTCCACGTTGCGGTTGTGCTCGGCGAGCGTGCTGGCGAACTCGTGCGAGCCGTCGTTCCGGCTGACGAAATACAGGTAGGCGGCGGCGCTCGGACGCGCCGCCGCTTCGAGCGACGCTCTGCCCGGCGCGGCGATGGGACCTGGCGGGAGTCCCGCATACCGGTAGGTGTTGTACGGTGAATCGAATGCCAGATCGGCCCGGCGCAGGTTGCCGTCGAACCGTCCTGCCTTCTGCAGTGCGTAGATGACCGTCGGGTCGCACTGCAGCCCCATGCCGAGCCGCAGGCGGTTCAGGTACACGGCGGCCACCAGCGCGCGCTCCTCCGCCCGCGAGGTCTCCTTCTCGACGAGCGAGGCCAGCGTGACGAACCGGCGGGGCGTCAGACCGTTTGCCGCGGCCGCCTGCACCAGATCGGTGGTCAGTACCTCCTGAAAACGATCGACCATCACACGAACCAGCCCGGTCGCGTCCGTGCGCCGCGAGACCGTGTACGTATCAGGAAACAGGTAGCCTTCCAGGTCCGGCGCGGCCGGGTCGAGTCCCGCGATCGCCGACCGGTCGCGGGCCGCCTGGACGAATGACGCGGCGGGACCAAGACCGCTCGCCCCGAACACGCCGGCCATCTCATCGATCGTCAGGCCCTCGGGGAACGTGATCGTGACCGCGTCCACCTCGCCGCGGGCGATCTTCGACAGCACCTCCCGCACCGTCATGGGCCGATCGAAGCGGTATTCGCCGGCCTGAAGCCTCCGCGCATCCCCGCTCAGCCAGAGGGCGACGCGAAACGTCAGCGTGTCGCGGACGAGGCCGGCGGCAACCAGGCGACTGCCGATCGCCCGGCTGCCGACTCCCGAGGGAATCTCGACCAGCTGTTCATCGCCGGCATACCCTCGATACGGCGCGTTCAGACGGGCGCCAATCAGATACGTCGCTGTCGACGCGGCGACAATGACGACACCACCCAGCACGCCCAGCCACCCGGCGATTCTGGTCATCGGGACACGCGACTGGCCCGGCCGTCGAGATAATCCTGCAGAATGACTGCCGCCGCGGCCGCATCGAGCCGCTGCTTGCGCTTGCGCCAGTCGCGCTCGGTGGCCGCCAGCCGGCTCTCGGCTTCCCGGCTCGACAGGCGCTCTTCGGCCTCCATGACCGGGATGCTCGTGCGCCGTCGAAGGGCGGCGATGAATCGGGACACGTAGGCGGACAATTCGTGCCTGGACCCGTCGAGCCGGACCGGCAGGCCGACGACCACCTCGGTGAGTCCTTCCTCGTCTCCGGCGAGCCGCGCGATCTCCGCGGCCACTCGAGCAACGGCTACCGCCGGCTCGACGGTGAGCGTAGTGAGCGGCCGCGCGAGCAGCCCGGTTGGATCGCTGATGGCCAGGCCAATCCGCCGCCGGCCCACGTCGACGCCAAGCCGTCTCCCGCGGGCGCTCGTCGGCACCTCGTCGTTCCCGGTCCCCAAGTCGTCTCCTGTCCACATGTTACAATCCCCAGCCCTGCACATCGACTCACGGCCGCGTGATCCCTTACAATGGCTGCGCGAGGGACCATGTCCTCACAGACACGCCGTATCGTTCTCTGGATCTCGGCACCCGTCGTCGCCTTCGCCATCATCGGCGGTTTCCTGTCCAGGGTCACGGCGCGCGAGGACACTTACCAGCACCTGCGGATCTTCGACGACGTCATCAATCTGATTACGGGCAACTACGTCGAGAAGATCAACGTCGACAAGGTGATGGACGGCGCGATGCACGGGCTGGCCGACACGCTGGACCCCGACAGCGCGTTTCTGTCGGCCGAACAGGTCAAGCAGGTGGAGAGCAATGCGGCGCCCCCCGCCGGCGAGGTCGGGATCGATCTGACGCGCCAGTATTATCTGCGCGTCATCGCCACGCGCGATGGCTCGCCGGCCGCGCGGGCCGGGATTAGGTCGGGCGATTACGTACGCATGATCGCCGGCGTCGCCACGCGTGAGATGTCGGTCTTCGAGGGCATGCGGCGGCTGCGAGGCGCTCCCGGCACCAAGATTTCGCTGACGATCATCCGCGGCAGCACGACCGATCCGCACGTGGTCGAACTGACCCGCGAAGCACTCGCGCAGATGGACCTCACCTCGCGGACGGCCGCACCGGGTGTCGGCTATCTCCGCATCGCGACCATCGGCCCTCGAACCCCGGATCAGGCGAAAACGCACATCGCGGCCCTTGCTCGAAACGGCGCCGGCCATCTCATCGTCGATGTTCGCCGTGCCTCGGGCGGCTCGCTCGATGCGGGCCTGTCGCTGGCCAGGCTGTTCGTCTCCACCGGAACACTGGCCGTGCGGGAAACGCGGGGCGCCGAGAAGGCCCCGATCGTCGCCGGAGCGGGCGACGGGAGCGTCAAGCTGCCGGTCACAGTGCTGATCGACACGGGCACGACGGGCGCTGCGGAGCTGTTCGCCGCTGCGCTCGAAGGCAACAAGCGAGCCGACTTGGTGGGCGAGCACACCATCGGCCGCGCGGGTCTTCAGAAGTTGATCAAGCTGCCCAACGGCGCCGGCCTGTGGTTGACGACGACGAGGTTCCTCACGCCGGCGGGAACGCCGCTGCACGGCAAGGGGATCGAGCCGACCTTGGCCGTCGAGGAGCCCGACGTGGAGTTCGGCCGGCCGGTCCCCACGGCCGATCCCGTGCTCGACAGAGCCATCGAGCGCGCGGCCCAGAAGAAGGCCGCGTAGGATTTGGTATACTGGCCGTTCGGCCAAGGCCTTGATTTTCAAGATGTAGGCGCGTAGCTCAGAGGTTAGAGCGCCTGCTTGACACGCAGGAGGTCGGTGGTTCGAGTCCACCCGTGCCTACCATTTGAGCGTCCCCGCCGTTTGCCCCAGTATGAGCGAGTTGACGGTCACGCTTCCTGACGGCTCTCGCCGCGCCGTGCCGGCCGGCACTCGCGTGAGCGAGGTGGCCGAGGCGATCTCTCCGCGCCTGGCCCGGGCGGCGCTTGCCGGCGTGGTTGACGGCCGGCTCGTCGACCTGGCCTTCCGGATCGATCAGGACGCGAGTGTACGTATCGTCACCGCCGAGAGCCCCGAAGCGCTGGCCCTGTATCGGCACAGCACGGCTCACCTGCTGGCGGCCGCGGTGACCCATCTGTTTCCGGGCGCCCAGTGCGGGATAGGGCCCGCGACCGACGAGGGGTTCTTCTACGACTTCGTGGTGGAGCGCCCGTTCGTGCCCGAAGATCTCGAGCGCATCGAGAAGAAGATGCACGAATTTGCCGCTGCGGATCTTCCGTACGAACGGCAGATGTGGCCGCGCGAGGACGCGAAGGCCTTCTTTGCCGCGCGCGGCGAGCCGCTGAAGGTTCAGCTGATCGACGAGAAGACCGCTGGGCCGTCGGACGTGTCCTGTTACACGATCAAGGACCGGGACACGTTCGTGGACTTCTGCGTCGGTCCCCATGTCCCGTCCACGGGGAAGCTGAAGGTGTTCAAGCTGCTCAACGCGTCGAACGCGTACTGGAAAGGCGACGCGCGCAACCAGCCGATGCAGCGAATCTACGGGGCGGCGTTTCTGTCCGAGAAAGAGCTCACCGCTTACCTCGCCCGTATCGAGGAGGCCAGGAAGCGCGATCACCGAAAGCTCGGCCGCGAGCTCGGGCTGTTCTGGTTCCACCCCTGGGCGCCGGGCGAGCCGTTCTGGCTGCCCAAAGGCACCACTCTCGTGCACCTGCTCGGCAACTACATGCGCGATGTGCTCGTTCCGGCCGGCTACGTCGAGGTGCGCGCGCCGCTCGTGTTCCACAAGGCGCTGTGGGAGACCTCGGGGCACTGGGCCCACTACCGCCAGAACATGTTCCTGCTCGAGTCGTCGAGTGAGGAGGAGCAGTCGAGCCTCAAGCCGATGAACTGTCCCGGGCACATGCTGCTGTTCGCCAGCCAGGTGCGGAGCTACCGCGACCTGCCCCTGCGACTCCACGAGCAGAGCGTGCTCCACCGGATGGAAGCGTCCGGAGTGCTCAGCGGGCTGACCCGCGTGCGCGAGTTCATCATGGACGACGCGCACATCTTCCTGCGGGAGGATCAGATCGGCGAGGAAGTCGAGCGCCTGCTGCGCCTGGTGCGCCGCGTGTACGACGACTTCGGCCTGACGCCGGAGATGACGCTCTCGACGCGGCCGCCCGAGTACCTCGGCGAGCAGGCGACGTGGGACCATGCCGAGGCGGAGCTCACGCGCGCACTCGACGCCGCCGGTCAGGTGTTTACGATCGCGGAGGGCGAGGGTGCGTTCTACGGCCCGAAGATCGACTTTGCGGTCACCGACGCGCTCGGCCGCAAGTGGCAGTGCGCGACGATCCAGCTCGACTACCAGCTGCCACAGCAGTTCGCGCTGAAATATGTCGGCGCCGACAATGCCGAGCACCGTCCCGTGGTCATCCATCGCGCGATTTTCGGCAGCTTCGAGCGGTTCATCGCACTGCTCCTCGAGCACTACGCCGGCGCGCTGCCGCTGTGGCTGGCGCCGGTGCAGGCCATCGTCCTCCCGATCGCGGATCGTCATCTGGAGTACGCGAGATCGGTCGTCGCCCAGCTTCGGACCGCGGGCCTGCGCGCGGAGCTCGACGAGCGGCAGGAGAAGATCGGATATAAGATCCGGGAGGCCCAGCTGCAGAAGGTTCCCTACATGCTGGTCGTGGGCGACCGGGAGTCGGCCGAGGCCACCGTGTCCGTGCGTGCGCGCAGAGGCGGCGACCGTGGCGCGAGCACCATCGCCGCGTTCACCGACCTCGCGCGCCGGGAGATCGCCGAACGACGGGCAGAGTCGGGGCCCGACGTCGATCCGACGGGAGGGAGGTAGTTATCGCTTTCGACAGAGGACCGCGCCGCGACGACCGCGTCCGGGTGAACGAACGCATTCGCGTTCGCGAAATCAGGGTCAT
>CAZCEL010000047.1:0-17069 GCA_964497175.1 uncultured Bifidobacteriaceae bacterium | reverse complement strand
TCGTTCCGCTCCCATCCGAGCGACGCGGTGAACGTGCGTCCCACACGAACGTTCAGCGATGGCCGAAGCTGCACGCGGCTGCCGCCAAAGAAGCCGCCGAGGACGGAGTTCAGCCCGACACTGACCGCATCGGCCTGGTCGCTCGTGAACACCAGCTGCGCTTCCTGGTGCGGGTACGCGCCGGCAGGCACCGTCACCCCCGGGAAGATCTCGAACGGCGCGAAGACGGTTTCCTTCGTGAGGTTCATGCCCGTGTGCAGCTCGTGGCCGCTCCGCCACTCCCAGTGGCTGTCCATGTGGGTGTACTGCGACTCCTGGACGCCGTCGAAGTTCCAGTAGGTGTTGTGCAGCACGTGCGGCCGGATTTCCTGGAGCCCCAGGAGGTCTGCAGGCCGGAACATCGTGAAGAGGCGGACGTCGCCGCGCCGGAATCCGTCCCGCTGAAGAAATCCCACCTCCGGGTTGAACGCCTCGGTCACCTCGGTGAAGCTCGTGCCGAACCGCCAGGTCTCGGTGTCAAAGGAGGTGCCGATGTTGTAGGCGTGCTCGTCGGCGGCCACTCCGGGCGTCCGGCTGCCGGCCGCGTATCCCGAGACCAGGCCGTTCGGTCCCAACCCGAGCCGTCCGTCCACCGCGTAGGTCCGGTTCCAGTCCTCGTCGACCGCAAAGTCGCCCGTGCCTTGCCGGTTGACCAGCATCGCGCCCACGTGCGATCGGTTGCGAAAATCCTGTCGAACACGCGCGACCGAGAAATTGTTTGCCGCAATCTGGCCGGTGACGCCCTCGGTCTGCATGTTGAGCAGGCCGATGCTCGTGCCTCCCACCTTCCCCTGGAGACGCGCGCCCGCGACGATCGGAATCTGCTGGCCGTCTGGAGCGATGCCGATCCGCCGACTGAAGAAGACCTCCGTCTGGCCCGGCTGACCGACCGAGAAGAGGCCCGCGTTCTCGAGAAAGAACGGGCGCTTTTCTGGAAAGAACAGATTGAAGCGGTCCAGGTTGATCTGCTCCTCGTCCACCTCGACCTGCGCGAAGTCCGTGTTGTAGGTGAGGTCGAGCGTCAGGCTCGGCGTGAGGCTGTACTTGAGGTCCCCGCCCACCTCTCCGAGCGTCGTCGTCTCCCTGGCGGCGGTGCGGTGCACAGCCTGCCCCAGGACGTACGGCGTGATCTTGAGATTCCGCTGCGGAGGCACCTCGAGGTTGGTGAGCTCGCCCGCCTGTGAAAGCCGATACAGGTTGAACTGCCTCGGCAGCGGCGCCCAGAACGACGTCTCCTTGCGCCGCCGGATGTTGCGCTGGAAGTTCAGGCCCCACGTCTGCGTGTCCCCTGCCGGATATCGCAGGGTCTTGAAGGGCACGGCGAACTCCGCCTGCCATCCCTCGTCGGTGAGGCGGGTCCGGACCTGCCACGATCCGTCCCAGTTGAGATTGAAGCCGCCGCCAGAGCCCGACTGCTGGCCCTGACCCGGACGACCGCCACCACCGCCGCCGCCGCTGAAGCCGCCGCTGCCGGCTCCCTCGTTGGTGACCTGGCCGTCGTACTCGAGCCCGGCCGGGTTGGTGCCGAACACAAAGCCGCTCTGCCGATCGTGGAACGTATCGACGATCAGCTGAAAGCTGTGGTGTCGTCGAGCGGCGAATCGCGACGGCTGTCGGCAACGATGATGTCCGAAGGGCTGCGGTCGTAGCAGACGACACCGATGTACAGGGTGTCCTTCGTGTAGACGACACGGACTTCGGTCTGCTCCGAGGCTGGCTCTCCTTCGTCGGGTGCGATCTGCGTGAAGCTCCGAATGACCTGGCTCCGAGCCCAGCCGGGATCGCCGAGCACGTCGCCGTCCAGCGCGGGCGGCGCCTCGACGCGCGTCGCCGCGAAAGCCGCGGTGGACCGCGGCCGCTGATCGACTTGCTGTCCGGCAACCTCCCGCTCCACGAGCAAAACCGCCGTCACAATGACGCCGACGATCGGGAGACGATTCACGTAGCGTGTCACTCGCTCACCAGGCTGCGCGGCGAGCGCGAGTCGATGAGCGCGGTGACAGTCGGGTATTCCAATTCTCTTTCCAGCACATTTATGAGGCTCCGCCCGCGTTGATTGGGGTGCCAACATTCTAGATCGGTCCAGCCTGCTGTCCGCTTGACGGTACCGGGGCGCAGATGTAGAAGGGTTCCGCACAAGGGAGGAGACATGAGACATCCAGTGCGGCTTCTCGCACGATCGCTGATTGGCGGGTCGATCGTCTTCCTGTCGGTCGTCGACACCTCCGGCCAGGACTCCAGGCGGGAGAAGACGATGGTCACGGCGGAAGACTTCCACCGTGGCATGAAGGAGTTGTCGAACTGGGGTCGCTGGGGAAAAGACGACGAACTGGGCGCCGCCAACCTCATCACGCCCACCAAGCGAAAGCAGGCACTGGCGCTGGCGCGAGAGGGGCTCACGGTGTCTCTGGCCCACGACATCATCCAGGCGGCGGCTCCCGACGGTGCGGCCTACCTGGATCGCGCGGTCGTCAACGTCGCCCCGACCGGCGCTGCCGATCGCTACCAGTACACGGGCACCTACCACGGGTCCGTTCACAGCCATCTCGATGCGCTGGACTGCCACGTCATGCACGAGGGGAAGGGCTACAACGGCGTGTCCGTGGAAGACGTCAAGGCCAGCGGAGGCTGTCCGAAGGGACACATCAACGTACACCGGAACGGCATCGTCACGCGGGCGGTCCTGTTCGACGCGACGCTGCTTCCGGGAAAGGCCACGCCCCAGGGCTGGTTGGAGCCTGGGACGGCGATCCACGGCACCGACCTCGAGGCGCTCGAGAAGATCGAGCGCGTCAAGGTTGCTCCCGGCGATGTCATTCTCTTGTACACGGGTCGCTGGAAGAGACGTGCGGCACTGGGTCCCTGGAAGTCCGCCGAGGGATGGGCTGGCTACCATTCCGATGTGGCCTACTTCCTGAAGGCGCGCGACGTGGCGTTCATCGCCTCGGACGCGATCAACGACGTGGCTCCGAGCGGGCTTCCCTCCACCGTGCCGGCGACGCCGCTCCATCGCCTCGCGCTCGTGGCGCTCGGGGTGAGCATCTTCGATAACCTTGATCTCGAGGAAGCCGCGCAGATGGCGCGGAAGGTCAATCGGTACGAGTTCCTGTTTGTGGCCTCGCCGCTGCGCATAGACAAGGGGATGGGGTCGCCGCTCAATCCGGTCGGCATCTTCTAGCGACCGAATGCCGGCGCCCCGTTCGCCCACTCCGAGGCGTTGGAGCGATAATCGCGCCGCCAGCCCGGGGGTGACCCGACACGCACAGTGAGGTGCATACTCGTGACGAAATCGCCGACCTCTCCACTCGGATCTCGCGCCGTTCTGGCAGTCCCGCTGTGTGGGCTGGTGCTGACTGGCGGAGCGCTCGCGCAGAACGCTCCCCTGTTTCTCGCCGCCGAACGCGGTGACGTGGCGGGCATCGAACGCCTGGCGCGAGCGGGAGCCGACGTCAACGTCACCGGCGATCTGAGATACGGCGACCGTTCGTACCGGGTGAGCGCCGCCGGCGCCGCCGCCCTCGGATGGCACGCCGACGCCGCCCGCACGCTGCTGAAGCTCGGCGCAGCCCCTCCCCAGTACGTCGTGCGCAACCACAATCTGCTGCCCTTTTCTGAGCGCGAGCTGGACGCGCTCCGCGACTGGGAGGTCATCAATTCGATTCTCCGGACGAGCGAGGTGGCCGCGATCACACGTCCGATTGTCGAGCGGGACGCGCGGGGCACGTATCGCACGCACGATGGCCGCGAGTACGCGGTCGACGTCGACGATCAAGGCCTGCGACTCACCTCCCCGGGCGGGCAGACACTTCGCTTTCAACACGTCATCGGCAAGGCCTTCATGCAGCGCCTCCCGGCTGCCGCGCTGTCGCCTGCTTCCGTCTCTCGCGATCGGACACCGGCTGAACTTGCCATGTTCGGCCGGTTCGTGGAGCCGTTGCCTGCGGCGGATCGCAGCACGCTCGTCGAGCAGTTTCGCGATCGCGGCGGCATCTGGCTCGATTTCACCGTCGGCGAGGGCCGCGTCCTCGGGCTTGAAGTTCGCGAGGGCGGTCCCGCGCGGCTCGGTGGCACGCCTGTCGTGTTCCGCAAAGTCGGCATCCGTCCGGAAACATCGCCGCTTCTCGAACGCGAAGCCGCTCGCGCGCGGCTGGCGGCGCCCCCTGTGAACTGGCCCTCGTTCCGGGGTCCGGGCGCGTCGGGTGTCGCTGACGGCCAGTCGCCGCCGACCGCGTGGGACGCAGAGAAGTCGGTCAACGTCCGGTGGAGTACGCCGATCCCGGGCCTCGGACACGGCTCTCCCATCATCTGGGGCGACCGGATCTTTCTGACCACGGCTGTGAGCTCTCAGGCCAATCCCGAATTCCGCCCCGGCGGCCTCAGAAGTGACAACGTCTCGGCCGATCGCTCGGAACACGAGTGGCGGCTCATTGCCCTCGACAAGGGAACAGGGAAGATTCTGTGGCAGCGTACCGCACACCGCGGCGTTCCCCGCGGCATCAGACACCTGAAGAGCACGTTCGCCACTCCGACACCGGCTACCAACGGCACGCACATCGTCGCCGTGTTCGGAACCGAGGGCCTGTACTGCTACGACTTGGACGGCAACCTGATCTGGAAGAAGGATCTCGGAATGCTCGGGCACTTCCTCTACGGCTTCTCGAGCTCGCCGATCATCTATCGGGACCTGGTCATCGTGCAGGCAGATACCAACCTCGACCGGAAGGCGGCGAAGCCGCTCAGCTTCATCGCGGCGTTCGGGCTCGAGGACGGCCGCGAACGCTGGCGCATGACTCGCGACGAGGACGCGCGAACCACCAGCTCCACGCCCACTGTGTACGAGGGGTTGGGGCCGGCACAGATCGTCGCCAACGGCGGCACGCGCGTGCGGTCGTACGACCCGGCCACCGGGAAGGAGCTCTGGTCGCTCGCGGCGCCCTCTGATCTCGTCACTCCGACGCCGGTCGTCGGGCACAACCTGATCTACGTGATGAGCGGGAACGCCGGGCTGCAGCCGATCTTCGCCATTCGTCCCACGGCGGTGGGCGACATCACTCTCAAGCCGGGCACGGAGACCAACGACTTCGTGTCCTGGAGCACGACGCGCGGCGGCTCAATGACACCAACGCCCATCGTCTACGGCGACTACATCTACTCGGTCAACGTGAGCGGGATTGTCGGATGCTACGACGCACGGACCGGCGCGCGCCAGTATCTCAAGCGGCTCGAGCATGGGGGGTCAGGCTTCAGCGCCTCGCCCGTCGCCGCCGACGGGCGGATCTACTTCCCGAGCGAGGACGGCGATGTGTTCGTGGTCAGGGCCGGACCCTCGTTCGAGCTGCTGGCGACAAACCCGATGGGCGAAGTGATCATGGCCACGCCAGCAGTGTCGGGCGGCATGATGTTCATCAGGACGCTGGGTCACCTGGTCGCAGTCGGCTAGCGTCCGGTCAGGCCAGCATCATTCAATGCAGGCGCAGCTCGCCGGCTTTCAGGCGCGCCCGCAGCCGATACGAGCCAGGACCCTGCCAGTTGAAGGAACGAAACAGTCCTTCCTTCACGACGCGGTAGGGTTCGGCCTGAAGCTCGCCGGCCCACACCGAGGCCTCCACGCTCGAGTAATCCTCGGCGCGGCCCACGTCGACGTCGATCTGGCCAGCGTGCAGCTCGACGTCCTTGTTGCCCGCGATTCCCCTGACCGTGAGCTCGCCGGCCGTGAGCCGCACGTGGAGATCCGTGTGCGCAGGCACCAGGATCTCGACGCTGAATCCGTTGCCGGGTCCGTCGGTGCTGAGCGTCGCGTCCGAGCCGCGAACATCCGCGCGCACCCGCGCGCGTGACAGGTCGTTGGGGTTGCGGACCTTCCATCCGACCTGGATGCGATTGTCCGGGTGGCCGCCAACCTTGTACTCCCCCGCCGCCAGATCCATCTGAATCCGGCCGCCGGAGACAAATGGCCGTTCCAGTGAGTCGGAGACGCGCGAGGACTGGCTGGTCGACTGCAGCGAGGGAGTCATCACGAGCGCTACGGCGCCAACGATCGCCACATTCAGGACACGCATGACCAGCACCTCCGTGGACAGACGTAAGGAAGAGACGGATCCGCTCCCGCCGAGGTTCAGGCGCCCCATCCCTTCCGACGCTTACCTACAGGTGACTCAGTTCGCGATGAACAGCGCCCCGATCTGTTGAGCCTCCGGCTCCCCTGAATTCAGCCAGCAGGTTCGACAACATGGCGACAACTACCTGCACTCAATCGCAAGCCGCTTTACCGGCCTGGCGGAGGGTCGATCGGAACGCGGGGAATGCCGAAACTACCCTGCAGCGCCGCAAGCTTCGTCAAGTCGATCGGTCCGACGATGTTGACAACGGTGAGCTCCATGGGTTCCACGACCAGAATGGCAAGGCCGCCCGACTCGCTGCCCTCCTTCCAACTGTAGATCTCCACTGTTTCCCGATCGCGCTTGCTGTCGACGGCCACCAGCCTGGCCCACCCGGGAGCGGTCAACTGCCTGCGAACCGCGTTCACATCATCGGTCGTGTAGGCATTCTCCCGATCGAACTCGAAGCTCCGCACGTAGACGCCCGTGATCCCCGCCAGCATCTGTTTGAGCGCGGCCTGATCGCCGTCGGCCTTCAGAAAGGCGCTGGCAAGCTTCAGCATCGCCGGATCGAGCGCGACGTTGACGGTCCTCGGCCGCCGCCCGGCTCTGCAGGACGTGCAGCGCAAGGCTGAACACCATCGACTCGTGGCGGCGGACGATGGCCGCGAAGGCCGTGGCGTCGCCGCCGCGCGCCAGCGCAACCGTCTGGTCGTGGTCCACCGCCAATGCCTGAGCCGCCCTCATCCCTGCTCCTTGGAAATACGTGCGCCTGGCCCGATCGGGTGCAGGGGCCGTAATATGGAACTGCAGGTCGCCGTCGCCCGTAATATGGGTCGCGTCCCTCTGAGGGAGCCTCATGCAGCGACTTCCCATTGGCGCGGCATGCCTTGCCGCCGCTCTCGTCGCCACACCCTCTGCGCAGTCGGATCTCGACGCGCTCATGGTGCGGGTCCTGGAGCGGCGGGACGACAACTGGAAGAAACTGCAGCAGTACACGCTCAACGAGCACCAGACGCTCCAGATCACGGCCCTGGCGGGGCTCCGAATCTACGGGTTCGAGCGGGAGTACCTCTGGTTTCCGCGCGAAGGATTTTTCGTTCGAAGCCCGCTCAGGGCCGACGGCGTCACAATCAGTGAAGAAAAGAGGCGCGAAGCCGAGGCTCGCTGGCTGCGTCGGTCGCAGCAGCGGGAACAGCGGCTCGCGGGCAAGAGAGAGAAGACCTCCGCACAGGATGCGGGCGATGACCGGGGCCCGACGCCGGGCGACCTGGCGCTCCCCGCCTTCGTCGAGGACATTGTCCGCCAGTCGTTCGAGCCGGAGTTCATCGAGTCGGCGAACTTCCTCAGGTTCAAGTTCGACCAGGGGCAGTACGCGATCGCCGGCCGCGAGTCGATGCTCGACCGCGAGGTCCTCAAGATCGAGTATTACCCCACACTGTTGTTTCGTGAGAACCGCACGAGACAGACGGACAGGACCGACCGCCGACGGGACAAGGGCGACGTCTCCAGGTTCGAGGACCAGATGAACAAGGTGTCGCTGGTGACACTCTGGGTCGATCCGGCGGCGCATCAGATCCTGCGCTACGAGTTTGAGAACATCGACATGGACTTTCTGCCGGCACCGTCGCTGCTTCGGCTCGACGGGATGCGCGCGACGATGCAGATGGGCGAGCCGTTTCCGAACGTCTGGCTGCCTGCTTCGGTCAGACTGCGCTTTCGCATGAAGTTGGCTGCCGGCCCGTTCGAGGGGCGCTACGAGATCCAGTACAGGGATTACCGGCTGCCGACGGTCACAGTGAAGGTCAAATGACAGCGCCGGCCAGGACGGCTGTCTTGCGCGGTCTCACCTTCGTGATTTTCGTGTCCTTCGCTGTAGCGGCCCCGGAGAGGCTGGCGGCGCAGGGGCCCGATCCGATCGCCGAGATCCGCGTGCACGGCAACCACACGACTCCGGATGCCGACATCCTGGCGCTCAGTGGCCTTCAGGTGGGAGACGAGGCAACCGAGGCCAGGCTGCGCGATGCCGAACGGAAGCTCCGCGAGACCGGTCGCTTCGAAGGCGTTGAGCTCCGTCGCCGGCAGATCTCGATCGCCGATCCGTCGCAGATCCTCGTCATGATCGTCATCGACGAGCATCCGGCGGTCACCAAAAGCGACGTCACTCCGGGTTTGATGCAGAGGATCGCCAGCGCCGGCATGTGGCTGCCGATCCTGCGCCACGAGGACGGTTATGGGCTGAGCTACGGCGCGCGCTACAGCGTCAGCGATGCGCTGGGCCGCAGCAGCCGTGTGTCGGTGCCCTTCTCGTGGGGCGGCGAGCGCCGCCTGGCGATCGAGGCCGAGCGTCTGTTCGACGGCGCGATCACGGTGGTCCGAGGCGGGCTCTCGCTGCATCGGCGGGTGAACCCGCATTTCGGTCTGCCGGATGCGCGCCGTGAGGCGCGCGTGGAGGTGGAGCGGAAAGTCACCGACTGGGTGAGCGTGGGAGCCGGTGCGCGGGCCGCGCGCGTGGCCTTTGGTGACTCGTACGACACGCGCCACACCGCCGGCGGTGCCCACGTGGTGTTCGACACTCGCATCGACCCGTCATTTCCACGCAACGCCGTGCATGCCCGCGTCGGGTGGGAACGGCTGGCCTTCCGGACGGGACGCGCGAATCTCTGGCGGACCGACGTTCGCGGGTATGTGGGCATCGGCGGATCGACCGTGCTCGCCTTGCGGGGCCAGTTCGCGTCCAGCAACACGGCGTTGCCCGCCCCGGAACAGCCTCTGCTGGGCGGCAGCGGCTCGCTGCGCGGCTACCCCACCGGCCATCGCGCCGGCGATAACCTGGCGGCGGGAACGATCGAGGTCCGACAGCCGCTCACCTCCCCGCTGAGCGTCGGACGCTTCGGCGCTAAGGCGTTCGTGGACGTGGGCGCCACCTGGTCGGCCGGCGGACGGGTGCGCGATCAACGGTTCGAGCGGGGCGTCGGCAGCGGTGTCTATTTCGGCGTCGGGCCGGTCATCATGGATGTCGACCTCGGCTGGCCCGAAACAGGAAACCCGCGGGCGCACGTCGGGCTGGGAATCTCGTTCTGACCTTGCTCCACCTCCCCCGGCATCACTCCAGACGTGCACTGGCCGCAACGCCTGGGTATAGTGGTGCAGGACGAAAGCGGCTGGGTTTGCATGAGGAGACAAGCCATGAGACAGCGACGCATGACGTGCATGAGCGTGGTTGCGCTGACGATCCTCGGCATCGGCATCTGGGCGCCGCTCGACGCGGGTCAAGACCGCAAGGCCACCTCGTCAAAAGCGTGGGCAGCGCCAAAGACGCCATGGGGCGATCCCGACCTGCAGGGGATCTGGAATACCTCAGGCGCGACCCCGCTGGAGAGGCCCGATCGGTATGCCGGCCGCGAACAGCTCACCGACGAGGAACTGAAGACGCTGCGGGCCCAGGCCGCCAACGACGAGGACGCCCCACCGCGGCCGGGCGATCCCGGTGCGTACAACGCGTTCTGGTTTGACAGGGGCGCGCCGATCAAACAGACATCGCTGGTCGTGGATCCACCCGACGGCAAGCTTCCGCCGCTCACGCCCGAAGGGCTTCAGGCTCGAAAGACGCGGGCCAAGCACGCGGACACCTGGGAGGGACTCCACCTGTGGGAACGGTGCATCACACGCGGCGGCCTCCCGAACGCGATGCTGCCCCGGGCCTACAACAACAACGCGCAGATCTTCCAGGCGCCCGGCTATGTCGTGATTCTGCTCGAGCAGATCCACGAGCCCCGGATCATTCCGCTGGACGGCCGGCCGCACGTGTCGAAGGCGATCCCTCAGTGGCTCGGGGATTCGCGCGGCCACTGGGAAGGCGACACACTGGTCGTCGACACCGTGCACTTCGCGGACAAGGTCAGCGCCCTGCAGCCCTGGTCGGCCTTTGGCTCGATGAGCGGAAGTGGTGAGGGCCTCCACATCGTCGAACGCTTTTCACGGACCGATGCCAACACCATCACGTACCGCATGACGGTGACCGATCCCAGGATGTACACGAAGCCGTGGACGGTCACGCTCCCGATGATGAAAACCCGTGAGCTGATGTACGAGTACGCCTGCCACGAAGGCAATTACGGACTGGAGAACGTGCTCAAGGGTGCGCGTGCGGAGGATCGCGCGCGCTAGGCTGGGCGCCGCCGCGCATCATTCACCTCAGTGAGGCGCGAACGGACGGTCGCAAAGAAGGCCCGAGCGGGCCTATAATCCCCTGGTCGGCGTTCCGGCGTGGGATCCCTTGTCGCCGGACTCATGGATGAAGGAGCCGATCGCAGATGCGTATTCGCCTGAAAGCTGTGCCTGTTGCTGCTGCGGTCCTGCTGCTGCTCTCCCCGGTTGCGGGCCGCGTGGCCATCGCAGGCCAGGGCGCTCAGGGCCAGGCGCCGCGCGCCTGGGACGGCCGTCCCGACTTCAATGGGGTCTGGCAGGCGCTCGGCACCGCGAACTGGGATCTTCAGGACCACCCGGCGCGACCCGGCCACCCCGATCTCGGAGCCATCGGTGCCATGCCGCCTGGCCAGGGCGTTGTCGTCGGCGGCGAGATCCCCTACCAGCCCAAGGCGCTCGACCAGAAAAAGAAGAACTTCGACAACCGGATGAGCGAGGATCCCGAAGCGAAGTGCTACATGCCGGGGGTGCCGCGGGCGACCTACATGCCGCATCCCTTTCAGATCATTCAGGGCGACCAGACGATCATGATGGTCTACGGGTTTGCCGAGGCCAACCGCACCATCCACATGAACAAGGCCAATCCCGAGCCCGCGCCGATCGACTCGTGGATGGGACGCTCGCATGGGAAGTGGGAGGGCGACACGCTGGTGGTCGACGTGGCGGGACTCAACGGCGAGGCCTGGCTCGATCGATCGGGCAACTTCGCCAGCTCGTCGCTCCGCGTCGTGGAGCGGTACTCGCCGATAGGACCCAACGCGATCCTCTACGAGGCGACCCTCGAGGATCCGACCGTGTTCACGCGCCCCTGGACGATCCGGATGCCGCTCTACCGCCGCCTGGACGAAGGGGCGCGCGTGCTGGAGTTCAAGTGCGTCGAGTTCTCCGAGGACCTCTTGTACGGTAGTCTGCGTAAAGTCCCGACACGATGAATCGCCGAACAAGCGGAGGCAACAGATGAAGACGAAGAAAGCCGGCGTGCGGACACTGGCCGCGGCGGTGCTGCTCGCGGGCGCGGTGCCCGGCGCGGCCCATGCCGCTCAAGGCACGCTGCGCGAGGTCTACATCACGGCGTCCAGCCCCTCCGAGGGCGTGCGGTGGTACGTCCAGCACATGAAATGCGAGGCGATGCCCGACCGGAGGGACGCCGCGCGGTGCGGCGACGTGGACCTCGTGTTCGTCGTGCAACCCACGATGGGCAGCACGCAGGGCACTGGAGTCAACCACCTGGGCTTCTCGTTCAAGGACCTGCCGGCCAAGATGGCCGAGCTCGAAAAAGTCGGCGTGCAGGGCTCGGGCGTGAGACTCCAGCGGTTCGCGGACGGGGCGATGGTGCGCGACGTGGCCGGCCTCTTCAAGATCGGCTTCATCTTCGATCCGTGGGGAACGCGCATCGAGCTGGTGCAGGACACCGAACGGCTCGGCTTCCACCATGTCCACCTGAGCGCCGCCGATCCCGCCGCGACGCTGGCCTGGT
This sequence comes from uncultured Bifidobacteriaceae bacterium, assembly GCA_964497175.1. GTDB lineage: Bacteria > Acidobacteriota > Vicinamibacteria > Vicinamibacterales > CAVVIG01 > CAZCEL01. Next base: position 5,246 of record CAZCEL010000047.1, on the reverse strand, counting down.
ATCGTGACGCGCTCGGCGGCAAGCCCGCCAGGCTGAAGGGACAGCTCGATGGCCTGGTCTTCGACGGCATCTGGCTGCTCGTCTCGCGCCACGGCGAGGGCAGGCCGGCCACCACCAGCGGCCGCGCGATCGATCACCTGGCGTTTGTCGTCAAGGACGTGAACGCGGCGGCGCGTGACTTGCGGCGCCGGAACGTCGCTTTTCTGGAGGAACCTGGGGTACCGAGAGGCGCCCGCACTCCGGCCAGGCGCGCACTCGTCACCGGGCCCGACAACGTCCGGCTCGCCGTCATCGAGCCGGGCTTCGCAGGCGTCGACACGGGCCGCGCCTCGACGGCGGTCGCCAGCGCGACGCGCGAGCCGTACACGACACCGCGGACGCCGTGGGGCGAGCCGAACCTGCAAGGTGTCTGGACGGGAAATTCGGCGCACGGCATCCCGCTCGAGCGCCCGGCCAACGCCGAGGGCAAGGCGCTGACGGCAGAGGAAGCCGAAGCGCGGCGCGAGCGCGGCACGCTTGGCAGCATCTGGGGATACGAGCGGGAGTGGCGCGACACGACGCTCGGCTACGTGAAAACGGCGCCGTCCACCCAGGTGGCCATGGTGATCGATCCGCCCGATGGGCGCATCCCGCCGCTCACCGACGAGGGCCGCCGGCAGGCCGAAGCCGCGCGAAGGCAGGCCGCGACCGAGGAGCAGGGCGCCGGCTTCGAGCGTCTGCCCGAGGGACCCGAGGATCTGAGCCCGTACGTGCGCTGCATCACACGCGGACTGCCGGGCCTGATGATGCCTTCGATCTACAACAACGGCCTGCAAATCGTGCAGGGCCCCGGTTACGTGGCCATCCAGAAGGAGATGGTTCACGAGACCCGCGTTATTCCGACGCGGCCGCGCCCGCGCGTGGGCCCCGCGCTCACCACCTGGCTGGGCGACTCGCAGGGCCGCTGGGAAGGCGACACCCTCATTGTCGAGACGACCAACTTCAACGGACGGGCGGGATTCCGCGGGTCGAGCGCCGGTCTGAAGCTCATCGAGCGCTATACGCGAGTGGCTCCCAACGTCCTCGAGTACCGGTTCACGGTGGACGACCCGGCCATCTGGACGAAGAGCTGGACGGCCATGTTCACCTTCGACAAAGACGATGAGCAGTACGACGAGCTCGTCGAGTACGCGTGCCACGAGGGGAATTACGGGATGAGGAACATCCTGAGCGGCGCGCGCGCCAGGGAAAAGGAACGGGCCTCGCAGACGCCCGCGAGACAGTGAGGAAACACATGCGCAAGCGACGCACGCTACGTCACGCAGTTGGAGTCCTGGGCGGCCTCGCCGCGCTCGGGCTCTTCGCCGCCGCAACGGTCGAAGCGCATCACGCGTTCGCGGCGGAGTTCGACTCGAAAAGGCCTGTCGCCATCCGCGGCAAGATCACCAAGATGGAGTGGATCAACCCGCACGCGTGGATGCACCTCGAGGTCAGGAAGCCCGACGGTACCGTGGAGAATTGGATGATCGAGGCAGGCCCTCCTGGCGCGCTCGTCCGCCGCGGGTGGAAGAAGGACTCGGTCGTCCCCGGCACCGAGGTGCTCGTCGAGGGCTATCAGGCGATTGACGGCTCGAATCGCGCGAACGGCCGCGACGTGACGTTCCCCGACGGGACGCGCCTGTTCGCCGGCTCGTCCGGCACGGGCGCCCCGCGCGACGGGAAGGATCCGACCGAGAAATAGCCGAACCCCGTGGTTGAGCAACCGGACGCGGCCGATTTCGGCCGCCGTCAGTCCGACAAGCTCGTAGCCCACCGCTCGGCCGCGCAGTAGATTGGCTGCGCCACCGGCTCGCCTGGCGAACAGGACCATCGCCGTCTCCTTGTGGCCAAGGGCGAAGGCCCCGACGGGCCCTCGGCCGCGCGACGCGTACTTATGGTTTCCCTCAATGCTGGCGCGCCCGTGGAGCTCGATGCCAGACTGCCCTGGCGCAATCTCACCATCCATCCAGACGGACGACGCGTGGCGTTCGACCAAGGGACCTTATCTAACCGTCGAGTCGCCCGATCTCGTTATCGAAGGGACGGATCCCGATGCCGATGGCTCGCGCCGCCGCCGCGAGCCGACCATCGTAGGTGGCCGGCTGAATCGCCGGCTCGCGTTCTCGCAGGAACTCGACGCTCGCGAGATGGAGCGCGTCCAGCGTCCGAACGGGACCAGGGAAGGGCTCTAGGGCTCTCGAGAGCACCGGCGACACCAACTCGAGCAGAGCGACGCGGCCGATCAAAGCGCGAGCGGCCTCACCATGCGTCTCGGCCAGCCGTCGGGCATGGAGACGTGCCAGATCTCGCTGCCGACGCATGGCCGTTCGCGTCATTGAACCACTCCGCGCACCTACCCTGACAGGCTTGTGTCAGGAATCGGTTAGTCGTGACACAACCCTGACGATTCTCCGCCGATAATGAGCCGGCATGGCTGGCAGGCTCCTCGACGTCCGCCAGACCCCGAGGCTGTTGGGGCTGTTTCTCGCCGCGATGCTGCTCCCGGCGGGCGCGCTGGGCTGGCTCGGGTGGCGGCTGATCGAGCAGGACCGGCAGCTGGAGCGGCAGCGCGTCCAGGATTTCGTCGAGAGTACCGCCAACAGCGTGACTGCGGCGGTCGAGCGCGAGCTCGGGGCCATCGAGCGCGGGCTGGGAGCAAGGACTGGCCAGGCCGGGAGCGCTGGCGGCCTGGACACGGCCGTGACCGTGCGTCTGACGAGTACCAGTCATCCAACGGTCCTGGCCGGCGCGCCGCTGGTGTACGAACCAGCCGTTGCGGCTGCCGCTTCCGATCCGCCGGAATCGACGTGGGCCCAGGCCGAGCGCTTCGAGTTCGCGGAGCGCGATCCGCCAGGCGCTGTCCGCGCGTACCGCGCGCTCGCGCGTTCGCCTGATCCCGCCGTTCGGGCCGGCGCGCTGATACGGCTCGCCCGTGTGCTCAGGCGGTCCGGTCGACCCGACGATGCGCTCGACACGCATGCGGCGCTCGCGGCCATGAAGGGCGTGACCATCCTCGGTGATCCCGCTGACCTGATGGCCCGATGGGCTCGAGTGGATCTGCTCGCCGCCCTCGATCGGCGGGACGCACTGGCAAGTGAGGCTCGGTCGCTCGATTCAGATCTTCGAACCGGCCGCTGGCGCCTCGATCGCACCGCGGCGCTCACCTACGCGGACCTGCTGCGGCCCTGGCGGAGCGAGGCGGAGGACGCCGCCCTCTCGGCCCGAATCGAGCTCAGTGACGCTATTGCGGAGTTCTGGACAGACTGGCAGGCGCGCCCCGCGTCGGAACGGCCAGGCAACGGGCGACGATCCGTAGGCACGGGAAGCAGTGCGGTGCTCGTCGTGTGGCGGGGAGGTGCCGACGAACTGCTGCTGTTTGCTGCTCTGCCTGCCCATCTCTCTCAGGCCTGGCAGCAGCTATGGGTCACGCCGAACGTCGCCGTGGCCCTGGTGGATCGGGACGGGCAGCCGATCGCCGGAGTGACGCCTCCAATGAGTGGAGTACCGGTCGTCACCAGGCCGGCAGCCGAGACGCGGTTGCCGTGGACGCTGCGAATCGCCGCGACCTCGACGCCGGCCGACATTGGCGCAACTGGTGCCTCGCGGCGCCGGCTCATCGTCGCGGCGCTGGTCGTGCTGGCGTTTCTGATTCCAGCGACCGGATATCTGGTCGTGCGGGCGGTCCACAAGGAGCTGGCCCTGGCCCGGCAGCAGGCCGCGTTCGTCTCGGCCGTGTCCCACGAATTCCGGTCGCCGCTGACATCGCTCGCGCATCTGACGTCGCTCCTCCGCAGCGACTTCCAACCGAGCGAGGAACGCCGGCGGCAGTACTACGACATGCTCGCCAGCGAGACCGACCGGCTCCGGCGCTTCGTCGAGACGCTCCTCGATGTCGGCCGCATGCGGGCCGGAACGATGCGCTATCGCCTCGAGCCGGTCGATCCGGGTCCACTCGTCAGCGGCGTCGTCGACGAGTTCAGGCGCCACACGGCTTGCGGCGCCCATCCGGTGCGCTTCGCTGAGCCCGCGTCCGTGCGGCGCGTCTCGGCCGACGCGGAAGCAATCGGTCGCGCTGTTTGGAACCTGCTGGAAAACGCGGCCAAGTATTCCTGCGACGGGAGCCCGATCACCGTGCGGCTTGAAGAAGGCCAGGGCATCGTCGCGATTCGGGTCAGCGATCAGGGCGCCGGCATTCCGGCGACCGAAGAGCCCTTCGTCTTCGACCAATTCTTCCGCGGCGCCACCGCCACACAATCCGCCGTCAAAGGCACGGGGGTCGGCCTTGCCGTCGTGCGCCACATCGTCGTCGCGCACGGCGGTGACGTTCGGCTCGACAGCGAGGTCGGGGTTGGGAGCACGTTCAGCATCCTGCTGCCAGCGGCTCCCCACGAGCTTCCTGGCACACCGGAGCGGAGGGTCTCGTGACCAAACGCCTGCTGGTGGTCGAGGACGAGCCGGGCATCGCAATGGCGCTCGAGGACGAGCTCACCCATCACGGGTACGAGGTCGAAATCGTGTGCGACGGCGAGGCGGCCGTGAACGCCGGCCGCGACCCCCGCTTCGACGGCATCGTCCTCGACCTCATGCTGCCGAAGAAGAACGGGTTCGCCGTGTGCCGGGAGCTTCGCGCGCTCGGCGTCCGGACTCCGATTCTGATGCTGACAGCCAAGACCGAGGAACAGGACACCGTCCGCGGGCTCGAGATCGGAGCCGACGACTACGTGACGAAGCCGTACCGCCCGCCGGAGCTTCGGGCGCGCATACAGGCGCTGCTCCGCAGATCGTCTGAGCCTGCGCCCGATGTGTGCGCCTTCGGTGACGTCGAGGTCGACTTCATCCGCCGCGAAGTACGGCGCCAAGGCCGGCCCGTGTCGCTCACACCGCTCGAGTTTCGGCTGCTCGAGGCCTTGATCCGACACCGCGGCCGCGCACTGCGACGCCAGCGGCTGATCGACGAGGCCTGGGGTCACGACACGTTCGTGACCGACCGGGTGGTGGACAACCAGGTCACGAACCTGCGAAAGAAGGTCGAGCCCAATCCGTCGGAGCCCCGCTACCTCGTCAGCGTCCGCGGATTCGGGTATCGATTCGACGGCTGAGATGTCATTCGAGCGCTTCGGGGTCAGCGAGAGACCCACTGAGACTGACGGACCGGAACTATGGGATCCGGCTTCAACCGAATTGCTCGTCTCCGAGTGTTCGAATCGAGACCATGACCAAACAATGAC
>CAZCEL010000046.1:0-17188 GCA_964497175.1 uncultured Bifidobacteriaceae bacterium | reverse complement strand
GGTGACAGGGCGCGTCAACGTGCGTGCCGGTGTGAACGCTGCATGAGACCCGTGACGCGTTGACGGCATCGCCGCGGCCGAGCTGCAGGAAGCTGGCGACCTCGACCGGGGGATCGCCGGGCCAGATGGGCACGCGATCGTCGACCGTCACGGAGATGTCGATGAACCTCATCCCGTGGCGGGTGGGCGCACATAAGCCGTGCGGCGCGGCCGCGGTTCGTGTGCGGCGAGGGCGGCCACCGCCACGAACAGCGAGGCGTTGGCCGGAACCTGCAATCCGAACTCCACGAGGCTCTGCGCGGCCACCGCAACAAGGCCCGCCACGGCGCCAACGCGAGTCCACGCGGTCTCGACATCGTCGGCTCGCGCCCCGAGCCGTCGGGCGATCTGACGGCAGAAGACGACGAGCACCGACGCGGCCAGAATGAGCAGGAAGAGCCCTCCCTCGGAGGCCAGTTGCAGGTAATCGTTGTGCGCCTCGGCAAAGTGGAGGCTGAGGTCCGTGGTCTGATAGTAGGGCGACGCTACGCCGAAGGTGTTGAATCCGGTGCCCGTGAGCGGCATATCCCGGATGATCCTGGCCGTGTCCTCCCAGATGCCGAGACGGAACGGCGCTTCCAGCGGAATGCTGGCGAACCGCCCGCTCACGCGATCCAGACCCGCCCAGGCGATCGCCAAGCCGGGCACGGCTGCCACGAACACAGACGTCAAGGCGCGCACTGGTCGGCCGCCCCTCCGGCGGAAACGCACCGCGGCGACGAGGGATACCAGCAGGACCAGGCTGCAGATGCCGGAGCGAGACAGACTGAGCACGAGCGCGAGCGCGCCGATGACAACGCCAAAGCCGGTCAGGAGAAGCTCGCTCGCCTCGCGGGACGCCAGCCACACGACCCGCTCACGCAGCGTGTGTGTCCGGGGGCCGCGTCCGGGCGCAGCGAGCGCGCACAGGCGGCCGAGCTGCAGCGAGAGCACGAGCAGCATGAACGTCGCGAAGTGGTTGTGGTTGATGAACGGCCCGAACGGGTTGCCGACACCCTCCTTCGGAGTCCAGGTCCAGTACACGTGCCCGTTGAACGTCGCGCGCTGCACGATCGCGAACAGCGCAATCGCGACGCCAGCGCCGCCGACGGCCCGGATGAACGCGAGCGTTCCCTCGCGCCGAAAGGCGCTCCGCAGCGCCAGGAACCAGGCCGACAGCGCCGCCACGAACATCAGCCCGCGCGCGGTGGCGGTCGGGTCGATGCTCAGCGGGTGCCGGCCGGGAGCGCCTGCTATCCCGGCGGCGGCGGCCGTGTAGCCGAGATCGTGCCGTCGAAGCAGCCCGTCGAGGCCCGGACTGATCGACGCCAGCCAGGCGTTGGGAAGCGGGACGAGCTCGATCGCGATGGTGCCGCACAAGAGCGCCAGGGCCACGCTCATGCCGTCCAGCTGAGGGCCGGGCCATGGGAACCCGGACGTCGGCCGCCGCGCGGCGCGGCGCACACCTTCGAGAGCCGCCACCAGCGCGCAGCCGAGGAGCATCGGCCCGTAACCCCAGCCGTACACCGCGCCAATGGCCAGGACGGCCCAGATGATGACCCACGAGGCCGCAATCGTCGTTCGCATCACGAACCGCAATGACACGGCCGGGTGATCTCAGGGCCCTCAGTAGGCACCACGCCCGATGAGCACGGCCGGAACGGTGTGCAGCAGGATCTCCAGATCAAGGAGGATGGTGTGGTTGTGGATGTAGTACAGGTCCAGCAGAACCATCTCGCGGTATCCGAGCTTGCTGCGGCCGCAGATCTGCCAGAGGCCCGTGATCCCTGGCTTTGCCGCAGCGCGCAACTCGCAGAGCCCGCCCATGGCCTCGATCTCGGTGAGGTGCCCGTGATCCTCGACCGGAAGCGGCCGCGGGCCGACGAGACTCATGTCGCCCCTGATGACGTTGAAGAGTTGTGGCAGCTCGTCGATGCTCAGTCGCCGGATGAGCCGGCCCACGCGAATGACGCGGGGATCGACGCGGATCTTGAACAGCGCGCCGCCGACCCCATTTGTTCGCCGAAGCTCGTCCCGGAAACGGTGGCTCGTGCAGTACATGCTGCGGAACTTGCAGCAGAGGAAGGCCGGTGCGGTTCTCGACAGCGATCGTCGCTGTCTGAAGAAGAGCGGTCCCCTGGACTCGATCTTGACCGCGGCGCCGACGAGCAGAAACAGCGGGGCAGCGAGCACCAGCAACACCAGACCGGCGATGACATCGACGGCCCGCTTGAGCAACCGTTTGACACGCGAGACCCTGTACCGCACCGGACTGGTAATCGTGACGCCGCTCACGTCGTGGACGCCGGCGCGGGCGAGCACTCCCTGCACTTCGACCGACTGCAGCTTGACGGTCACGCCGGTCGCGCATCCGTACTGCAGGAGCCCACCGTATCCGTTGGCGACGAGCTCGGCATTCGGGATCAGAATGCAGCGGGCGCCCGTGATTCGGACCTGGCGGTCCACCTCGGCCAGAAGCCCGCCGGGTGACCCGTCTACGCGCACGACGGCCTTGACGTCGTAGCCGACCGCCCGCAGCCCGCGAAGCCACTCCGGTGTCTCGGCTCCCTCTTCACGCGAGCGGATGACGACCGTTCGATCGATCGCCCATCCCTTCGCCTGGAGACCCGCCCTCACCGCGGCCCAGCAGCTCCGCGTCAGCAACAGCGTGCCCGGAATCACGATGGCAAGATACGCGGCGGCCGAGGCGTCGATGCACCAGTGGCGTCGTCTGCCGTCGATCAGGATGACAATGCAGGCTGCGGCGCAGGCCTTGATCGTCCGTCTGAGCTGCGAGCTTCGCGTCGCCGTGTAGGGCTGTCTGTACACGCCGACGAGGACGTTGCAGAGGACCACCACGAGAGACCAGTAGGGATCGAGGGCCACCGCGGGCGCCCCCCGAGGCTGCGAGCCTCCCAGGGCGGGCGCCGCCACAGTGAGGGGCAGCCACACTGCCAGCGCATCGATGGCCATCAGCAGGAGCGCTGCGACGGCCTGCCAGTTGCGCTCGATGAGGTCGAGGATGCCTGTGGCGTACGGCTCCACGCCGGTGAAGGACGTGACGCTGGCGGCCTTCACCGATTCGAGGTCCGCGTGCGCTTGTGGAATCATCTGTGGGGCGGCCGCGCAGCCGCGAGCGCCTCGTCGTACAGCGCGGTCAGACGCTGGGCCATCTGTTCGAAGGAAAAACACCGCCTGACGCGATCGAGCGCCTCGTTCCGAATCTCGTCGCGCAGCCGGGGATCGTCGAGCAGGCGCGACACCGCAGCTGCCACCTCGTCGGGCCGGTTTGGCGTGACGAGCAGGCCCGAGACGCCGTCCTCGATCTGCTCGACGCTGCCGCCCGTTCGTGTTGCGACCACCGGAACGCCCAGCGCCATCGCCTCCAGCGTGACGCCCGCGAAGGGCTCTGGCTCGGCCGAGCACATGGCCAGGACATCCAGACTGCTGACGGCCGCCTTGATGTCGTCCACGTCGCCGGTCAGGACCACGCGGTCTTCCAGCCCGAGCGTCTCGATCAGCCGCCGCAATCGGTGCAGGTGCTCTTCGTTGCCCGGGAATGGCGATCCGACGATGACGAACCGCAGATCCGGGTAGCGGCCCGCCAGCAGCGCGGCAGCCCGGACGAACACTTCCTGTCCCTTGCGCTCGAACTTGATGCGGCCGACGAGCCCCACGAGCCGTGCGCGGTCCAGTGCGTGACGCCGGCGGAACGCGGCAACCCGCGCGGGTGGAACCGGGACGAACTCGTCGGCAGGCAAGCCGTTGTGGATGACGACCACGTTGGTCATCGGCGTCTCGAACTGCGCGGCAACAGGTCCGGACACCGAGACCACGACGTTCGAGCAGCGAAGCATGTAGCGGCGGTAGAGAGGCCACAGCCGCGCGAACCGATCGAAGAACTCGCGGATGTGCCAGACGTGGGGCACGCCCGCCAGTGCCGCGGCTGCACCGGCGGTCACAATCGGCGCCACGTTCGAGTGCACGAGGTCGAACTCCTCGCGCCGGATGAAGTGCGCAAGCTGCCGGACCGATCGGGGAATGCGCGCCAGAAACGGGATCAGCCGCGGCAGGCTGAGGTCCTGGCGCGTGATGATCGCGAGCGATGGTTGAAGAACCACGCGCACACCCGCATCGCGCAGAGCGCCCGCCAGCGGTCCATGCTCGGGCAGCATCACCGTGACGTCGAAGCGCCGGCGATCCAGCCCCGCGGCCAGGCGAAGCAGCGATCGGCTCGCCCCGTACAAGTCAGAGATGCTGTGGACCATCAGCAGTCGAATGCGCCCTCTGGCAGGCTCGACCGGCCATCGTGCGTGCGCAGCCGGGAAGACGCGGCTCGCGTCGTGCGGCTGTCGAAGGCTCGATGGCCCGACCATCGGTCGGATTGAGGACTCGGTTGTCAGCAGCGCCGGACCGCCAGAACCACGTAGCCAAGCGCGTACTTGCGGCTCGTGGCGAAGCAGTCCAGCGCGTACGCCGTCAACTGCGCCAGCGCGCACAAGGGCACCACTACCGGCAGCAGCCACCAGCGGTCGCGCCCGCCGGCGCGGCGCTGCTCGGGATTGGCGCAGTCGTACAGGGACTTGACAATGAACGAGCCGACGACGACCGACCACCAGCCGCCCTTCGCCCAGATGCGGGTGAGCGCGAACCCGTGGCGAGCCAGCAGCCGATCCAGGCCGTACGGCGTGAAGCGATAGTAGTCGCGCGGCTCCTCGTGGAGCGGCTCCAGGAACGGCACCGACATCACCAGGGCACCCTGGGGGCGCAGCACGCGGGCCGCTTCGGAGAGGAACTGGTCGGGATCGGCGAGATGCTCCATGACTTCTGTGGCGAGAAGCGTATCCACCGACACGTCGGCAAAGGGCATCCGGAGTGCGTCGCCCAACAGGTCGGGCCGCGCGCGTGCGCCGTCGGCGGGCCAGTCCATGCCGAAGTGCGCGCGCACGCGGCCCTCGAACACATGCTCGTAGGGCCGCAGCCCGCAGCCGACGTCGAGGAGCGTTCCTTTCACGTCGCCGGCGGCCTCCCGCAGCGCGCGACGCGCGTACAGCACGTTGAGATAACGTGGGGACAACCAGGTGTCACGGAACTGGCGCTTGAGCGCGGCGAGACCGCTCACGGTCAGGGCAACGCCGCTGCGGGAACGGCGGACGCCCGCCAGGCGGCGCTGAAGCATTGCCGATGCCACTGGATGAATGAGAACAACGTCCACAGCCGCCTGGGCGAAGCCGATGGATCGCCGGCGATCAACCTGGTCCACTCCGCTCGGACGGCATCCGGTTCGAACAGCCCGATCTCCTTCAGCACCGAGATCCTGAAGCACTCCTCGGCGAGATCACGGAAGCTCCCCAGCAGCCACGAAGCCACGGGCACCTCGAAGCCATGCTTCCGGCGGTTGACGATCTCGGGCGGCAGGTATCGCAGGCCCAGCCGCTTGAGCAGAATCTTGCTCCGAAACGCGCTGAACTTGAGCGTCGGCCGGCACGACAAGACGTATTCGACCAGCACCTGATCGAGGTACGGCGCCCGCGCCTCGAGCGAGTTCGCCATGCTCATCTTGTCGACCTTCATCAGGAGGTCGTCGGGCAGCCAGCTCTGGAGATCGAGCGCCAGCGCGCGCCCGCGTCCGTCGTCGCTGTCGGAGCCGCCGACGATATCGTAGATTGGCGCGAGCGGATCGACGCCATCGGTCACGACCTGGAACTCTCGCGAGAAACAGCGCCGTCGATCGTCAGCACCGAACACGGTCACCCAGCGCGCGACGCTGGCCTCGGTCCGGCTGTCGAGGACTTTGATAATCCGATCGGTGAGACTCCTCTGGCCGCTCGACCGGACGAGCAGCCTCGCCGCCGCCCGGCGCACCCCGGGAGGAAGACCGAGGGCCGGCGCTGCCAGCCGCTCCCAGCGGTAGTGTCGGTACCCACCGAAGAGCTCGTCGGCGCCCTCCCCCGTCAGCACGACTTTGACGTGCCGGGCCGCCAGGCGCGCGATGACATATGTGGGCACCGCAGCCGGATCCGCCAGCGGCTCGTCCAGATGCTCGACGACCGCACACAGCACGTCGGGCGTCGCCTCGTCGGCGCTGATGGCGTGGTGGTCGGTCCCCGCGTGGCGGGCGACCAGCTCGGCGTACGAGGACTCATCCAGCTTCTTGTGCGGGAACGTGACCGAGAACGTCTGCACGCGGCGGCGACTCTGTCGGGCCGCCAGCGCCGTGATCAGACTCGAATCGAGGCCACCGCTGAGCAGCACGCCGACGGGCACGTCGGCGATCAGCCGCAGCGCAACCGACTCCTCCAGCAGTCCCTGTAGCGTCCGGATCGGATCGGTAGGGGTCCCGCCGCCGCCACAGCCGGGCCGCCAGTAGCGCTCGATGTGATGGTGGGCGCCGAAGTCGCGCACGGTCAGAAAATGGCCGGGCTGCAACTTGCGGAGATGTCGGTAGATGGTCCTCGGACCGGGCACGTACTGCAGCGCGAAGTAGCTGCTCACGGCATGCAGGTCGAGGTCGGACGGCAGCCATGGCAGCCGCAGCAGCGCGCGCAGCTCCGATGCGAAGGCGAATCGCTTCCCGTCCGCGTAGAAGTACAGCGGCTTTTTCCCAAGCCGATCCCGCGCGACAAAAAGCGTGTGGTCACCCTCGTCCCAGATGGCCAGGCTGAACATGCCTCGCAGCCGCTCCAGACAGCCGGTCCCGTATTCCTCGTACGCCGCCAGGATCACTTCCGTGTCGCACCGGCTCCGAAAGCGGTGGCCGGTGCGGACGAGATCGCTTCGAATCCGATCGAAGTTGTAGATCTCGCCGTTGAACACGATGACGCGCCGGCCGTCGGCGCTCCACATGGGCTGATGACCGAGGGGGCTGAGATCGAGGATCGACAGGCGGCGGTGACCGAGCCCTGCCCGCCCCCGCACCCAAGTGCCGGCGTCGTCGGGGCCGCGATGCGCCAGCGCCGACGTCATGGCTTCAATCTCGTCGGGGCTGACCGGCGCTGTCGTGGAGAGAATTCCGGCGATGCCGCACATCAGGTAGAGACGGCGATCTGCTGGGCGAGGCGCCGCTCGACGTGGGCGAATGTCCGGCGCAGGCCTTCCTCCAGGCTCACACGGGACTGCCAGCCGTCCAGGATCCGCCGCGCCTTCGAACAGTCGATCGCCTGACCCCAGATGAGCGTCTTCTTGCTCATGTCCTTGACGATCGGGATGTCCCTGCCCGAGACCCTGACGATGGCCCTGGCCACCTCTTCCATGGTGACGCGTTGCTCGCTGCCCAGATTGAGGGGGCCGACCAGGCGGTGACTGTCGAGCTTGTCGGCGGCCAGGAGCAGACCGTCGACCACGTCCTGGACGTAGCAGTACGACCGTGTCTCGGCGCCGGTTCCCCACAGCACAAAGGGACAAGCGGCCGAGTGCAGGATCGCGCGACGGCTGAAGACCGGAATTGCGGACCCGGTGGCGGGATCGAGATCCTGATTCTCCCCGTACGCCCCGACGATGCGCAGGATCGCCGCGCGAAGGACCCCCGTCTCCGAGACTGCGTGCTCGATCAGCCGCTCGCCGACCAGCTTGGCCCACCCGTAGGACAGCCCGGGATTAGCCGGGTATGCGTCCTCCTCCGTCAGCGGCGCCGCGTCGGGGCGCGCCTGGCGGTCGAGCGGATAGACGTGGGCACTGCTCGCATACACGTACCGGGCGACGCCGCCCTCGCACGCAGCCTCCAGCAGATTGGCGTCGATGCGCATGTTCTGGATCAGGACCTCGCCCGGCTTGTCGAGGTAGTACTGGATCCCGCCCACTTTCGCGGCGAGGTGAAACACGGTGTCGATCCCTGCGGTTGCCTCCTGGCATGCCTCTCTCACACGCAGGTCTCCCTGAACGAACTCGATGCGCTCGAGCACGGTGGACAGGAACTCCAGCTTGCCTCGTTCGAGGTTGTCGACGACGCGGACCTCCGCGCCGAGCTCGAGTAGACGAGGCACCAGGTTGGAGCCGATGAACCCGGCGCCGCCCGAGACCAGCACCCGCCTGTCCGACCACGGTCCTGTGATCACCGCCGCAGCTCCGGCCCGTGCCGGTTCGCCCGGTACCACTGGACGGTCCGCTCCAGCCCGGCGCGAATGCCGCACGCCGCCTCGAATCCGAACTCCCGCTTTGCCTTGCTGACATCGAAGCACCGGCGCGGCTGGCCGTCCGGCCGGGACGGGTTCCAGACGATGCTGCCGGTAAAGCCGGTGATGTCGCGCAGGTGTCGGGCGACGTCCCTGATGCTCGTCTCCACCCCGGACGACAGGTTGACCACGTCGGCCTTCGAGTAGCGCTCGACCGCCTGGATCATGCCCTCCGCCACGTCGCCGGCGTACACGAAGTCCCGCGTGGGCGCTCCGGTCCCCCAGATCTCGACCGACGGCAGTCCATCCTCGACGGCTTCGACGAACTTGCGAACCAGCGCGGGGATGACGTGAGCATCGAGCAGGTTGAAGTTGTCGTGCTCGCCGTAGAGGTTGCCGGGGATGCAGATGATCGAATCGAACCCGTACTGTTGCCGGTACGCGTGCGACTGAACGTGCAGCAGGCGCTTGGCCAGGGAGTACGGAGCACTCTCTTTCTGCGGGAAGCCGTCCCAGAACGACTCCTCCTTGAGCGGAAGAGGCGCCTTCTCCGGATAGCCGCAGCCGGCGCCGGCCGCGACGAACTTCCTCGCCCCGTATTTCCACGCGTAGTGGAGCATCAGCGTGCCGACCATGAGATTGACGTAGAAGAACTCGGCGGGCCGCTGGGCGTTCGGGAGAATGCCGCCAACCAGGCCCGCCAGGTGGAAGACCACCTCGGGCTTGGTTTGCTCGAAGAGCCGACGCACCGCCCGTTCGTCGGTGAGATCGAACTCCCTCTGGCGGACGGTGGTCACCTCGCCGCAGCCACGGCGCCGCAGGGCCTCGACGACGTGCGTGCCCAGAAAGCCGCCGCCGCCGGTGACCACCACGCGTCTGCCGGCGCACACCGAGAGATCGGCCGGCGACGCTCGAAGGGCCGCGGCGTCAGGCATTGGTGTGCTTCCCGGGGCCGAGCATCCGGTACCCCTTGAGCAGCTCCTCGATGCCCTCGTGGAGGCTGGTCGCGGGCCGCCAGCCCGCGCGCTCGATCTTGATGTTGCTCACGGTGTAGTCGCGCTGATCCGGATCCCGGCCGACGTCGGAGGAGAAGATCGCCAGCTCCTGCACGTGCTGCTTGATCACGTCGCAGAGCTCGCGCTTCGACAGGTTCGCCTCGCTCAGGCCCACGTTGTACGGTTCGTTCTTCATGGTGTCGAAATGCTCCAGACCGAACAGAAAGACACGGGCGACATCCTGGACGTGCAGGTAGTTGCGCCGAAAGTGCTCCTCGAAGAGCACGATGAACCGATCGGTGACGGCGCGATATGTGAAGTCGTTCACCAGCAGATCGAGCCGCATGCGCGGACTGGTGCCGAACACCGTCGCCAGCCGGAACGTGATGACGTTGCCCGCGTCGAGGAGCAGACGCTCGGCATCGACCTTCGTCCGGCCGTAAAGGGAAATCGGCCGCAGCGGCGTTTCCTCCGTGCACGGCACCTCGCGCGCGCCGATGCCGTATCCACTGTTGGTCGTTGGAAACAGCACCGGCTGACTGGGAGCGCGCGACCGATTGAGCGCAGCCACGGCGTCGTAGTTGACGGCCACGGCGGCGATCGGGTCGCGATCGCACGCCGGCGCGCCGACGATGGCCGCCAGCGGCATGAAGACATCGAAGCGCGGCGCGAGCCGATTGAGGAGACTGGTGTCCCGCACGTCGCCCTTGAGGAACTCGAACCGCTTCAGGTGGCAGACGTTCAGGAGGCTCGCCTGCCCGTACATCAGGTTGTCGAGCACCGTGACCTGGTGACCGCGCGCCAGGAGGGCGGGCACGAGCACCGAGCCGAGGTAGCCGGCGCCGCCGGTGACCAGAATGCGCATCGGGCTACGCTTCGCGGATGAGGGCGGACAGTCGGTATCTCACGTACATCGGGACGCTGGCGATTCGCCCTAGTGCCTTGAACCACAGCAGGATGGCCAGATCGTGGATTCGGTACACGAACTGAGGATACCGATGCCGCAGAAGCGGCTGGTACTTGGCCTGGATGGCGAGGGCCGTCTGGCGCATCCGGGAGTCCTGGTGGCCCGAGTGCGACATGCTGCCGGCATGCGTGCGGAAGACGCCCAGGCACTTGGGGATCTTCCGGACGCGAAAGCGCTGGCCGACGCGCAGGATGAAGTCGTAGTCCATCGTCCAGCGCTGGCCCGGATCGAGATAGCCGAGATCCTCGAGCACCGAGCGCCGGAAGAAGAAGGTCGGCTGCGCGTAGCAGTTGCCGTGCCGGACGAGGAGCCCGAAGTCGAAATCCGGCGAGAAGCGCTTGCGGATGCACCGGCCGCGCGCGTCGACGACGTGCACGTAGCCGTACGCCAGTGCCACGTCGGGGTTTCTGACAAAGAACGCGCGGACGATCTGCAGCGTGCGGCCGAGGTACGCGTCATCCGCATTCAGCCAGCCGATGAGCTGTCCCGATGCCATCCTGAAGGCTTTGTTCAGGGCGTCGGCCTGCCCCGCGTCCGGCTCGGACACCCAGCACAGGTGTGCGTGCTTCTTGAGGATGTTGACCGTGCCATCGGTCGATCCGCCGTCGACCACGATGTGCTCGGTGTACGCGTCCAGCTGGGCCTTGACACTGAGGATGCACTGCTCGATGAAGGCACCCTGGTTGAGCGACGGCGTCACGATGCTGATGGTCAGCGGCTCACCGGGGCGCCGCTCAGCATGCATGTGCGGCCTCCTGGACGACATCGTGCCAGCGTGCCGCGAACGCGTCCATCGACAACGCGGTCACTCGTTTCCTCCCTTTCCGGGCCAGGTCTGCACGCAGGTCGGCGTCTCGCCAGATCCGGTGGATCTGCGACGCCATCTCGTCCACGTCAAAGGGATTGAAGAGCAGGCCCGCGCCGTCAATCTGCTCGGGCATGGCGAAGAGGTTCGAGCAGACCACGGGCGTCCCGAGCGCCATCGCTTCGAGCACGGGAATGTTCGTGTAATCCCCGAAGCTCGGAAACACCAGCGCCGTGGCACCCCCGTACAGCGCAAGCAGCTCGTCCTCGCTGACGTACCCGAGGTAGCGAATCTGCCGGGCAAGGCCCAGCGTCTCAACATCCTTCAGCGCACCCTCACCCCGCTCTCCACGCGAACCCACGAGCACCGCAGGAATCTCGATGCCGTCCCGATCCTTCAGCCTCGCAAGCGCTTCGAAGAGACGCCTGTGGTTCTTGTGATCCCAGAGCTGCGCCGGATAGAAGAGGAACCGATCAGGTAGACCGTACTTGGCGGCGACGTCACGGACGGTCTGCTCCGAGATGCCGCGCCCGACGTGCGGCGGCGGGCACAGCGGGATTGGCCGGATGCGCGCGGGATCGAGTCCGTAGAATCGGACGAGGTCCTGCTTGCTCTTCTCGGAATCGACAACGGTCACCTGCGCGACACGCGCAAGCTTCCGGGTGAGAACGTCCCGTGCGATCCGCTCGCGGAACGAGTACTCGGCGCAGCCGGGAAAGTACTTGTACATGACGTCGTAGACGATGGCGACAAGCGGGATACCCAGGTGAAACCCTGCGAGCGACGAGGCGCTGACGAGGCAGTCGAGCTGGTGGCGGCGGAGGCCGGAGAACCGGCCCAGAAACGGGGATCGACGCTCGCAGAGGGTGCAGAGGGCGCGCACGACCCGGCCCACGGGCTCGGCGGTCAGCGGCAGTTGGACGCCCTCAACGGGGAACTCACGGCAGAACTGCGCGAAGGCCGGATCGTCGTAGAAGACCACCACGTCGAGGTCGTCACGGCCGCTGAGGGCGGCGATGAGGCTCAACAGATACTGGAACCCACCGCCGCATCCAACGACGCTGGTGGGATTCAGGATGCCGACTCGCCGCACTGGTTATGAAGCAGACCGGATCGAGGGCGCCGTCTCAACGAGACTCGAGAATCTGTCGGAGCGCCGTGGTCACGCGTTGCACGTCGGCTGCCGATGTCGAGCAGCCGCTCGGCAGATAGAAGCTTGACCCTGATGCCCGATTCGCCTTCGGGCACGAGCTGGCACGAGCCCAGGGCTCGCGCTGAAAAATCCGCTGCAGGTTGGCCGGCACAAAGCCCTGACGCGTCTCGATTCCTTCGTCGGCCAGCGCACGCATGACGGCGTCGCGCCGGTAGGCGTCAGCCCCGGTCAGTTCGACGTGATACATCCAGTACACGTTCTTTGCATAGGACTTCTCGACGGGCAGCTTGAGATTCCGAAGCTCGCTCAGCTGTTCGCCGTACCAGCGGGCAATCTGTCGCTTCTGCTCGATGAGCGCGTCGATGCGTTGGAGCTGGGCGCAACCCAGCGCCGCCTGCAGGTTGGTCATTCGGTAGTTGAAGCCGACCTCGGTGTGCATGAATTTGTTCGGCTGGCCGAACGCCAGGTTCTTCAGCGACCGGGCGCGGTCGGCCAGTCGACGGTTGCGCGTGGTGATCATGCCGCCTTCGCCGGTCGTGATGATCTTGTTCGCGTAGAAGCTGAAGCAGCCGACATCGCCGATGCTGCCTACGCGACGGCCCTTGTACAACGCGCCGTGGGCCTGGGCGCAATCCTCGACGACCTTCAAGCCGTGACGCCGTGCGACCTCCATGACCGGATCCATGTCGACCGGATGCCCGAAGAGGTGGACGACCACGATCGCCCTCGTTCTCGGCGTCACGCGCCGTTCGAGGAGCGCCGGGTCGATGTTCCAGGTGTCCTCCTCGACGTCGATGGGAATCGGAATCGCCCGCTGGTAGAGCACGGCAAAGAACGTGGCCATGTTGGTCAGCGTCGACACCAGCACTTCGTCGCCGGGCCCGATCGACAGCGCCAGCAGAGCCAGGTGCAGGGCAGCCGTACCACTGCTCGCTGCCACCCCGTGCGCGGTTCCGCAGAAGGCCGCGAACTCGGCCTCGAAGCGGGCGAGGTAGTCGCCGCAGAACCCGGACACGGCGCCCTCCCCTAGCGCCCTGGTCACGTATTCGAGCTCGAGGTCGCCAAGAACCGGCCGCGACACTGGAATCGGGATGGCAACGGTCGGCGACGGATTCATCGACGTGATCCTTTCGCAAGCGGGGTGTCCAGGCGGTAGGTGTCGGCCTCGTAGCTCCGCCCGGACCGCGGGCCGTGGGCGCACGCGATCAGCACAGAATCTTCGAGCGCGACGAACGCGTGGCGTTCCATGGGCGGGGTGATCACGAGCTCTCCTGTGCCCACGACACTCGACCTCACCTCGCGCCCTTCGCTCTGCGCGAACACCTGGAAGCGCCCCTTGAGCACGTAGGCATACTGCTTGGTCTTCTTGTGATAGTGATTGCCGCGAACGGCGCCCGCGCCCGACGTCAGGATGGTCACGCATTCGACTGGAGTGCCGTCCAGGATGTCGGTGATGGTTCCGCGTTGATCGCTGCTGGCGGGTCTGGGACGAACGATTCTCATGGCAGCTCTTCCTTGACAGCCCGTGTCACGACACGATGCGAGGCGTGGGAATCGGGATGATGAACCGGCCGCCCGTCCGTCGGAAGTCATCCAGGTTGCGCATGATCTCCTCGGCGAAGTTCCAGGCGAGCAGCAGCGCGTAGTCCGGGTGCTCCTCGAGCAGCGCCGAGTCGGGCACGACCGGGATGTGGCTGCCGGGCGTGAAGCGCCCGATCTTCAGCGTCGACTTCTCGGTCACGAAGTCCAGAATCTGGCCGTCGATCTTGCAGTAGTTCAGCAGGGTCATGCCCTTGGCAGGCGCGCTGACGCCGGCAATCGACTTGCCTTCCGCCTTGAGACGGTGCAGCAGCCAGACCAGCTCGCGGCGGTTCTGCTGCACGGCCCGGGCAAACCCGTCGAGCATCGGACGCATGTGCAGGCCGGTCTCGGTCTCCTGAGCCAGCAGCCGCGACACCTCGGCGCTGGCCGGCCGGTGTCCGCGGCGGCCGGTGAACACCCGGAACGATCCGCCGTGGATCTCCACCTGCTGGATGTCGAACACCTCCATGCCGAAGCGCTTGAAGAACGCCACGAGCGGATGCACGGATAGATACGCCAGGTGCTCGTGATAGATCGTGTCGTATTCCGTGTAGGCGATCAGGTTGGCAAAATACGGAGCCTCGACGATGAAGACGCCGTCCTCGGCGAGCAGCGCCTGGATGCCCTTCATGAATCCCATCAGGTCGTGGACGTGGGCGAAGACGTTGGTGGCGGTCATCACGGCCGCCCTGCCCTTGTCCTGCACGATGCGCTCGGCCGCCGGGGCCCCGAAGAAGTCGCAGATCGTGTCGATCCCGCGGGCGCGCGCAATCTCGGCGATGTTCGGAGCCGGATCAACGCCTTGTACCCGCATGCCGGCGTCACGAAACGCCGACAGCAGGACGCCCACGTTGCTTCCGACATCCACGACGAGGCTGTCGGGCAGCAGGCCGAGCCGATGCACGACGGTGCGGGCGAAGCGCGCCCAGTGGTCGCGGCCCGCCTGCGTCGTCGACGCCTCATAGGGATACTCGTTGCGATAGAGCACGTCGGGTGGCACCTCGAACCCGAGCTGCGCCAGACCGCAGTCCTCGCACATGTGGACCTGTAGGGGATAGTGCACCTCGGGCTCGTTCAATTGCTCCTGCCGCCGAAACTGGTCGGCGGGGGGCGTGAGGCCGAGATCCAGGAACTGATACAGGCGGTCGCTTTCACACATTCGGCAGTTCATGAGTCCCTTCCTTGGATTGCGCCGAGCACACCGCCACCTCGCGAGAGGAGCCCAGCGCCCCGGCAGCACCGGTAGAGCGCCCGGTAGCCGCGCACGACTGTGGAAGTGGCCTTCCCGATTTCGAAGAAGGCGGTCTGCCGGGCGCCGAACGCCCGCACGAACCGCTCGATGGGCTCTACCCAGGACCCGAGAAAGTCGAACGCCTTGCCCGCAGCGGCGGCGCGGCGGATGCACTCCCAGACGACGAGAGAGCCGGCGCCGCTCGCGCGCAGATCCGGGTCGCTGGCGCGCAGCAGGGAATACATCGTGCGTCGATCGCTCACGAGGTACACAGCCGAGTGCGCGCGGCCGCGCGAGTCGACGGCGACGAGAATCGTGCGCGCGCGTCGGGCCGCACACTCACGATCGAGTCGCTGCAGAGTGTCGGCGCTGAAGGGGAGCGGGAGCCCCTGACGCGCAAACGTGGCGCGCTGCAGCGCCAGGAAGCGGATCGGGTCGGTCTCTTCGACGACGACCAGCTGCTTGGCGGCCTTTCGGATGTCCGTGCGAATGTTCTCCCTCACTTCAGCCCAGATCGCGTCGAGGTCGGCCGTTGCCTCGTAGCGGTACGTGTAGCGGGTTGTCTGGGAGAACCCCTTCCAGTACAAGGGCAGCCAGTTGCCCACTGACGGGTGCAGCCACTGCTGAAAGACGGCGAACGGGGGCAGCGCGTCGACGAGCTCGCCGATCAAGTCCTTCTCTTCGGCGAGCCTCCTGGCGTACTTGGCCGACGAGGGACGGAGCCATGGTCCGAGGTAGAACGTCAGCTCCGGAATCTCGATCAGCCGATATCGCCTGAGCCGGATTCGGTAGGCGTAGGGCCACACGGCCGCCACCTCGTGACCGCGCATCGCCACGGCAACGTCCCACCGGTCCGGCGCCACAGCCTCGAGCCACCAGGGCTGGCAGAAAACGCACGTGTCGGCGAGAAATGCAGCGACACGGCCGTCCACGGGCCAACGGGGCTGGGTGCAGCCGACACTGGCCACCGGCGCCACCAGGTTGGTGCGCTCGATTACCGACTGGTCGAGTTCCACGTGTGGTCGTGCAACGGCGGATCGTCAGGCAAGGTGAGAAGGACGACGTACGCCCAGGCGGTCGCGCCGGTCGGAGCGGTGCGACGGGCCGCCCATCTGGAGACGGAGAGTCTGGTCGTCAGGCGCTCGACTGGAACCGGTACCACCAGAACATCCGAGGCGCTGAACGCGCTGGAGATCCAGCGGTAGCGCTGCAGGCCGTCGTAGTCCACGTTGGCCAGATATCGAATGCCGGTGGCCCGGACGTAGCCGGGCAGGGCGGGAGCGCCTGCAGCCAGCGTCTCGGCAAACGCGTAATCGTTGACCAGGCCGTCGAGATTGACGACGCGCCGGTCGCTGAAGTACCCGATGTAGCCAGCGTCCCAGGAGCCAATGACGGCGTCAGTCGGCGTTTCCCTGTTGATCGATGCGACCACGATGGCTCGTGGCACCTCGGTCCCGAAGGTCTTGATGAGATCGGGCACGTAGACCGCGGCCAGCAGTGCCAGCGCGCCGGCAATGCAGCCGGCGATCCTCCTGGCGCCCCTGCTGGAGGCCGCGAAGGGCGCAATGCCAAGCGCGATGAGGAGACATCCCGTCCACACCGCCGGCATCCAGTAGTAGGTGTATTCGTCGAGCAGATGGTCGTAGAACGCCGTGTAGTATCCAGCGACGAGAAGATTTCCCACGATACACGCCGCGGCGATCCGTCGCGAGGGGCCATTGCTCCGCGGGTACAACCGTGCGGCGTACGCAACAACGGCAATCACCACGACCGCCAGCAACCAGACCGGCAGCCGGCCGCCAAGGGACGCAAGCTCGCGGATGTTGTGTCCCCAGGTCTGGAGAAAGGCCGGATCATGATCGACCAGCAGATTCACAAGACGATGCCGTCCGTTTGCCGCCTTGAGAAAGCCCGAGACCGGGAGCGGGTGGCCGAAGCGCTGCCAACTGAGGCCCAGGTATCCCGCGAGCGTCGCCGCAGGACCGAATGCGATGACCGCAGTGTCGCGGAGGCCCCGGCGCAGGGACGCCGTCGCCACCAGCGCTCCAAGCGTGAAGGCGATGCCGTCGAGCCGCGCGAGGGCGACGACTGCCAGGCTCGCACCGACGACCCACGGTTTCGCGCGCCCTTCGAGATACAACGCCGTCGCATACACGGCGGCGGCCAGGGCGCAGATGTACAGTCCCGTCTCCATTCCCGTCCAGGCGGCCTTGTTGACAATCCACGCGTTGAGCATCCAGAGGGCGCCGGCAGTCCGCGCCTGAAGCCGGCTGCCATTCATCCTGTCTCTTATACACATCTGACGCTGCCGACGATCTTACGCGTGT
>CAZCEL010000045.1:0-17415 GCA_964497175.1 uncultured Bifidobacteriaceae bacterium | reverse complement strand
CGGGCGCCGGTTGGGCCCGGGCTCCTGCCCGTGATTCCTGCGGAGTTTTCCGGCGCCATGGGGATTATTCCTCACGCAGTCTTGAGTTATGCTGCGAGCCGGGAGCGCCGTGAAACCGTCACTGACAGCCGACGTCATCCGGGCGGTGGGAGCCGCGGGCCGGGCCATGAGCGCCGTGCTCGAAACCCGATCGAAGACCATCATGCCCGAGATGCTCAACTCGGCCGGCAGCGTCGGCGCCGAGTGGTACATGGAGGCGCTCTGGCACTATGTGTCGAAGCGCTCGCTGCAGGGCGTCAGCGGGTTCGACGTCGAGTTCAAGCAGCCCGCGACGCTCGCCGACAAACAACTGCTCTACGCGCTCCCGCACCCGGAGAACGACGACCTGGTGATGGATTTCCACGTGCTCCGTGCGGCCGAGGGCAGCAAGCGGAAGGTGAAGGTGCCCGTCGCCCTGATCAAGATGCATCGCGGGCAGCGGCGCCGGCGCCACGGCACCGCGCCGGACGCGCCGTATCACCCGTACGGCATCGAGATTCGACGGCGCCATCTGAACAGGGCGAGACAGGTGTCGTGGCACACGATGGTTTCGGTCATCATGGACGTGGCGCGCCGCGGCGTACAGATCGCGGACACGCGGGTCGACCGTTTCGACCCCACCCTCCATCTGCTGTACGTCGTGCCGAGGTTCTCATTCATGCCGCTGGCCGATGCCGCTGCGGCACACAACCTGTTCGTGTATCCCGCGTTCGAGATGGTGCAGCCCTGGGCGAAGGGCAAGACATCTGCCGTCGCGCACGTGATGCTCTGGGCGGTGGCCAACGAGGAGCCCTGGCCAATTGCCGAAAGTGTGGTGACCGTCGTCCGTACGAGCTTCGTGGACGGAGTGCGGCGGCCCGCTGACGAGACCGGCAGGCCGGTTCAGAAGGGAGCCCAGGCGCCGATCAGCGGGGTGGCGTAACCTGGGATGTGCGGCTGCGTTTTGATCGTCCCGACCGAAGGAGAATCAGCCATGAGCAACGTCACGCACGACAGCTCGATGTTTGATGTGAAACACTTTCTGCTCGCGGTCGTGTCGAGCGCCGCGATTGTGGCGCTCCTCCCCGGCGCCTCGTCGGCGCAGCGCGGCGCGTCCGGTCCGCCTGAGCACGCAAAAGTGACGCCCGTCAACAATCTGCCCAACCCGTACGAGACCGTTCGGAACTTCGGCACGCTTCCGGACGGACGAAAGTGGGGATCGGTGAGCGCGGTTCACGTTGATGTGGACGGCAAGCACATCTGGGCCGGCGACCGGTGCGGAACCAACTCATGCGCCGGCTCCGAGGTGAACCCCATCGTCAAGCTCGATCCGAGCGGGAAGGTTGTTCAGAGCTTCGGCGCGGGTCTGATCGTGTGGCCCCACGGCATCGACGTGGACCGCCAGGGCAATGTGTGGGTGGCCGACGCGCGTGCCGCGACACCCGACGAGCTCAAGAAATTCCCCAATGCGGCGGGCAAGGGACACACGGTCACCAAGTTCAGCCCGCAAGGCAAGGTCCTGATGGTCCTGGGCACTCCAGGTGCGGCGGGCAACCCGCCCACGCACTTCAGCGAACCCAACGACGTCCTGGTCGCGCCCGACGGGAGCATCTTCGTGGCCGAAGCGCATGGAGCGCAGTTCCTGGATGCGCCGGGAACCGGCGGCATCGGGCGCATCTCCAAGTTCACCGCCGACGGGAAGTTCATCAGGAGCTGGGGTTCATGGGGGTACGGACCGAGCCAGTTCCGCGGTCCGCACTCCCTGGCGATGGATTCGCGCGGTCGCCTGTTCGTGGCCGACCGAGGCAACCGCCGGATCCAGATCTTCGACCAGGAGGGCAAGCACCTCGACACGTGGTATCAGTTCAGCCGCATCAGCGGGCTGTACATCGATCCGAAGGACGTGCTGTACGCCATCGACTCGGAATCGGACGACAACTACAACCCGGGCTGGAGGAAGGGGCTGCGCGTCGGGAATGCCCGCACCGGCGAGGTGCTGTACTTCGTCCCCGAGCACGTCTCGAAGCAGCCGTCCGGCATGGGCGGCTACGGATCGATGGGCGAGGGCGTCGCGGCAGACGCGCAGGGCAACGTGTTCGCCGGGGAGGTGGGGCCCATCCAGGGGCTCACCAAGTTCGTGCCGCGCCTGAAGCGCTGACCCTTGGCCCGTCACGCACGGCGGCCTCTGCCTGAAGCGCGTGCGTCGCGGCGCCTCGGCTACTTGACCGGATACCGGGCGACGCGATCTCCTCGAACGGCGCCCAGCCAGATCTCCTGACCGACCTGGAGCGCCACCGTTGCGCTCGAGAAGGCCTCGCTCGCCGGGTAGCGCACCACTTCTCGCGCGGTCAGGCGCTGTGGGTCGATCCGCGCCGCGTTGGACGTTGCGTCGGCGCAGACCTTGGCAAAGCACTCGAGCAGGCGCTGCATGCTCGGCGCGGCGTGGCCCGCCGACAGGAGCGATCCATCGGCCTGCCAGCGGATGTTGTCGGGCTGGAACGGCACGTCAACGAGGTCCTTCTGGACAGGCGTCCGGCCGCGCGACAGCCGCATCACCTTTCGCGCGGGCCACAGGTTGACGTACAGCCATGCCCCGTCTCTGGAGGCCTCGATGCCGTTCGGGCCGGGCGACTCGCTGCCGGCCACGATCGTCCATCCACTCGTGGGCTGCCATTCCCAGACTTCGCCGCTGTTGCCGCCCTTCTGCAGGTTCGCCATGACCGAGGGGTCGTTGCGCGGCGCGAAGTTGGTCGTCACGAAGCCGCCGCCGGGCAGCGGGCTCACCGAATTGATGCCTTGCATGCCCGGCACCACCACGCACCCGATCCACGTCAGCACGGGCGGCCGGGCCTTCGTGTCCACTTCGAAGACCTCGATCGACTCCCGGAGTCCATGATGGACCACGTATAGCGTGTGCACACCGTTGGCGCCGGCGCGTACGTTCAAGCCATGGGCGCTGCCCTTTTCCTTCTCGGCGGGATCGATCGGCCCTGGGCACGCGGCGTACGTCCGCGCGTCGTGGCGCACGCGCGGAGGCGTCGACGGAAATGCCTGCGCGACCGTGTGGTCCCGCGCATTGATCAGGTGGAGGCTGCCACCGACATATCCCGACGCAATCACCCAGTCGGACTGGGGCAGCGCGACGAGATCTTCAGGGGCCGTCAGGCCGCAGATGAACCGGACGGCGCCGTCGGGGTCGCACGCTGCCGCACGCAGAGTCGGACCCGCGGCGGCTGAACCGAGCGCGAGCACGGCGAGCAAGAGTCGAAGCTGCATCTGTTCCCTCCGATTGACGCGCACATTATCGGTTCACGAACTGCACGAACTGGGACATCGGGACCGGATTCCCGTGAATTCCCACGACGGTCGACACGTCGAGCTTCAGGCGCTGCAGGTTCTGGTGGAACGTCCGGGCGGCGGCGTTGGGGGCGGCTGCCTGTGGATTGTAGAGGTCCGCCTGCACCACGATCTTATCCTTCGGGAAGTACGCGATCAGCATCCCAGCCGCATGGGCCAGTCCCTGGACGTTGTGGAGCTCGACGGTCCTCGTCCCGTCGCTCAAGACGTATTTCTCGCGCACGGTTTCGAAGATATAGCCTTCCGACCATTCTTCAGGCGGATGGAGCGAGAACCGATCGGGTTCCAGGATCCAGGGCCGCGCGCGCAGGACCTCCTGGTAGTAGGGGCGGTTTCCCTCATGCGTGATGACGGTCGCTCCCTCGTGGACGTACGTGCGGACGCCACCCAGATGGTCCCAATGATGATGCGTCGTGACGACAAACTGGATCGGCTTGCCGGGCAGGAGCCGGTTCACTTCGGCGATGACGGCAAGCGATCGTTCCTCGTTGAGCGGCGCCTCGATGACGGCGACATGGTCGCTGAACTCGACGGCCACGCTGTTGTGCGAGCCTCCGCCAATCAGCCACAGGCCATCGCCCAGCTTCTGCGACTGCACGCGAACCGGCTCGATCTTCGCGCTCCGTACTTCGCTGGGGACCGTGAGCGCCGCGTTCGGCACATTCACCCTGACTTCCGTGACGGTTTCCAGGCCAAACGCGTGGTCGCCGCCGCTGACGTTCGGCTCATGCGCGCCATCGTCATAATCCTGATGCTGATGGAACCGGGGCATCTTCACGCCGCCCACGTCCCGATAGTTCGTGTAGACATTCTCGTAGTACAAGTCGCCGACGACGGGATTGGGAATCCAGGTCTGCACCCGCATGACGAGATTCTCAGCGTTGATCGTGCCGTTCACGCGGTACTTGCCGAACGCCACGAACGAGACCACGCTCACCCGGCCTCCGTACTCGTTGCGCGTGACCAGGGTCGGGTTGGCGCCTGGCGCCATCGCGCCCTTGAGGAAGCCGTGTGGCGTCAGGAAAATCTCGAGCCGACGCAGGTCGGCGGCAGCCGGCTGCGGGACGGGCTGCCCCTGCGCGTTCACGGTCCAGGCGTAGTTGCCGCTGACGAAACTGGTGACGCGCTGATCGGCCAGCAGCGGCACGCCGCCGCCACCGCGCCGCGGATTGTTGCCCTGCGCCCGCACGTACTCCTCTCGCGAGGACATCGTGTCGAAGTCGATCGTCCGCGTATAGCTCGTCAGATCCACCCGCGGCCAGTCCTGGTCGGGGGCAAAATTCTGCCCGACCATGCCCTGCCAGCCGGTTCCGGAATACTGGATCGACTTCATGTTGGTCACGCCCATCGCGGTCGCGGCGGCTCGCAGAACGCTCGACGCGTCCTGCGCAGCGGCCTGGCCGGTCACGAGGGCCGCGACGAGACAGAGGAGCCACAGTCGCTTGCTCATGATTTCTCCTCCCGCGTGATTCTGCTTGTTCCCGCTCGACGATCCGATGCCCTGGTCAGCGCGCCGCCCGACACGCGGGCCTGATTATCGCTCAAGCACTTCCACCAGGACCGACAGATCTTTCGCGCCCTCGCCGCGGGCCATCAGAGCCGCGAGGTTGGACCGGACGACCTCGAATGCCGGCACGGGCTGTCCGACCGCGGCGGCCGCGTCGAAGACGATGCGGAGGTCCTTGTCGTACAGCCGCACGGGAATTCCGGCGTCGAAGTGCCGGTCGACCATGCGGCCGCCGAACACGTCGAGCACACGGCTCGAGGCGAGACCGCCGAGGAGCGCCTGCCTGACGAGCCGCGGATCGAGACCCGAACGCGCCGCCAGGGCGAGCCCCTCGGCCACGGCTTCAGCCGTGATCAGGAGCACGAGCTGGTTGCAAGCCTTCGTGGTCTGGCCGGCGCCCACTGGACCGACATGGACAATCAGCTTCCCAAGACACTCGAAGACGGGCCTCACGCGATCGAGCACCGCCCCTTCGGCGCCGACCATGATGGTGAGCGAGGCGTTCTCCGCGCTGGCTGGCCCGCCCGACACGGGCGCGTCCACGAAGTGGAGGCCGCGAGCCGCGAGCGCCTGGCCGATGCGCACCGCCCCCGCGGGGGCGATGGTGCTCATGTCGATGAACACAGTGCCCGGGCGCGCTCGAGCGCCCGCGCCGTCGGGTCCGAGCAGGATCTCCTCGACGTCGTTGGTCGCCGTCACCATCGTGATGACGAGATCGCTCGCCTCGCCGAGCGCAGCCGGAGTCGGATACACGGCGGCGCCAGCGCTCGTCACGGGGACGGCGTTCGCTGGCCGTCGCGCGTAGACGCCGAGCGAGTACCCGCGACGGAGCAGGTGCAGCGCCATGGGCCGGCCCATGGCGCCGAGACCGATGAACCCGATCGTCATGACGGGGGAGTCTACACGGCAAGGCAGAAGGCAGAAAGGCAGAAAGGCAGAAAGGCAGGAAGGCAGGAAGGGTTGCGCCTCAGAATCCGGTAATCTGATGGTGTCCCGGACACCGTGGGGGACGGAGGACCCGTTCATGCCGAGACTGGCGGCGAATCTGACGATGCTGTTTACCGAACTTCCGTTTCTCGACCGCTTCGCGGCCGCCGCGCGCGCGGGTTTCGAGGCAGTCGAGTATCTCTTTCCGTACGACTATGACAAGCAGGCGCTCAGAGCACAACTCGACGAGCACGGGTTGACGCAGGTCCTGCATAACCTCCCGGCGGGGGACTGGGGCAAAGGCGATCGCGGCATCGCCTGCCATCCGGGTCGCGTCTCCGAGTTCCAGGCGGGAGTCGGGAAGGCCATCGAGTACGCGACGGCGCTGGGATGCACGCGCGTGAACTGTCTGGCTGGTGTTCCGCCGTCCGGGGTGGACCAGGGGACCGCGCGCGACACGTTCATCGGGAACCTGCGCTACGCGGCGCCGCGGCTGCGCGACGCGGGCATCACGCTCCTGGTCGAGCCGATCAATACGCGCGACATCCCGGGGTTCTTCCTGGATCGAACACGTCAGGCGCTCGAGATCATCCGCGAGGTCGGTTCGGACAACCTGTATCTGCAGTACGACATCTACCACATGCAGATCATGGAAGGCGATCTCGCGAAGACCATCGAGCGGCACCTCCCGTCGATTGCGCACATGCAGCTTGCCGATCCGCCGGGCCGCCACGAGCCGGGCACCGGTGAGATCAACTTCGCGTTCCTCCTCGATTTCATCGACCGCTCGGGCTACACAGGCTGGATCGGCTGCGAGTACAAGCCGAAGGGACGCACGGAGGAGGGCCTGGGCTGGGCGCGCGGACTTCTGCGGCCAGCGCGGTAGTGCAGGCACCCGGCCCTGAAGCGTCCGGACCGGAGTAAGATGTTTGGCCGATCCGCCGATGTCGAGAGTTGACCCTGAAGAGCTCGTCGACCAGAAGCTGTCCCGGATCTTCGTCTCCGTGAGGCTTGGCGAGGCGCGCCGCGTCGAGGAGGTGCTCGCCGCTCGTGGCGTCGAGTACGTGGTCACCGTTGAAGCCGTAGGCCGGACGCTCTTCGGCTCACCTCGCAACGCCGCCGTGTTCTCGGTGCACGAAACCGAGGCGGCCCTCTGCGCGTCGGCGCTCGCCGAGTCCGGGCTCGGCGACGGCGTGATCGGCGCGGAGTGAAGATGGTCAGCAGCGGCGGGACGTTGGTACTGTTTTCCTGGCTCGCTCGCGCCGCCCGCGAGCAGGGTAATCCTGGCGGGCGCCGCAGAGTCTGTTCGACGTCACTGAGAGAGAGAGAGGAGGCCGAGATGACATCCCGTGGTCCGGCCGCGCGCGTCACCGTCGGGATGTTGCTGGGATTCACCATGTCAGCGCCGGCGTTCGCTTTCGACCGGACTCCGGCGACGACGGCTCGGCGCTCGCTGGGCGCCAACGGCGGTGGGATTGGACTGACAGCATCGCTTCGGTTTTGATGCGAGTCCGGAAAATGTGGCAGGTGTGTTCTCTGATTCAGGACATTCGGCTGTGGAGCGCTCGAAAAGCGATGGACTGGGCGCGCCGGATCGTGGAATGAGTAGTGCAGTGTCACGCCCGAGAATGAGAATGATGCCCGGGCCCCGGTCCCGTTCGTGCGCGCTGCTCGTCCTCTGCGGTCTGGGGCTCGCCGCGGCAGCCGCGCAGCAGCCGGTCTTCCGCGGCACGAGCGACACCGTTCGCGTGTTCGCGACCGTCACCGATCGCGACGGGCGGCTCGTCACGACGCTCACACAGCACGATTTCGAGGTCCGCGACGAGGGCAAGCCCCAGCCCATCACGGTCTTCGACAACACCCCGCAGCCCATCCGACTGATCGTCATGCTGGACGTCTCGGGCAGCATGGCCGGCAACCTGCCGCTGCTCAGAGCGGCCGCCGATCAGCTGTTCGCGCGGCTCCGCCCCGACGATGTCGCACGCGTCGGCGCGTTTGGCAGAGACATCACTATTAGTGCCACGTTCACTGGCGATCGTGGGGAGCTCAGAGCGGCCTTGCCCGCGGCGATCGACCCGGATGCGCCAACCCCGTTGTGGCGTGCGCTCGACGAGGCCCTGGACGCGTTCGGCGAGGCGCGTGACACGCGATCGGTGATTCTCGTGTTCAGCGACGGGAAGGATTCCGGCCCGATCGGCTGGACGCGACGGTTCTCGAGCCAGGCCGGTGTGATCGATCGTGCTCGTCAGAACGATGCGATGGTCTACGCCATCGGCATGCGGAGCCGGAGCGTCCGGCCGACGATGCCGGGCATCGGCCCGGGCGGCCTGCAGGCAATGGTGACGGCCGACTGGCCCGATCCCGGGCTGGCGCGCCTCGCCGAGGAAACTGGCGGGGGTTATACGGAGATCCGCTTTGGCCAGGACCTCAGCGCCGCTTTTGCAAGCGTCGCCGATGAGCTGCACAGCCAGTACGTGCTCGGCTTCGCGCCTCCCAAGCGCGACGGTAAGGTCCACGACATCGAGGTGCGTGTCGGCACGCGCGGCTTGAAGCCGCGCGCCAGGAAGAGCTACGTCGCGCCGAGAGACTCGTAGAGCCCTCGGTCAGCGGACGACCGCCGCAATCCCGCCGCCGACGACGAACAGGCACAGACCACCACAGACCACCCACCCCAATCGGATCGCCAGGTCCGTCAGCGGGACCGCCGAACACTCCTCGGTCTCGACGGTGGCGGTTGCTTCCTCCGGGAGGTCGGTCACGACGAAGTCGTCCAGGTCCATCTGAGTTGCTCGAGCCATGTGCCCTTCCACCTGGGGAACGCGCCGTCACCTATCGCAAGCACCTGGCCAGCTCATCGGCAGGGGTCTTTGGTGCGCCGGTGCTGGCCAGGGCGCGCAATCCTGATCCTGGTCGGGCCGTCGGGCCGGCCTGGCCGTCGCGGTCCTGTTCAACGGCTGGGCACACGCATGTCACGCTTCGGAACATGACCAGCTGACCGAGTGGCCGGCTGAGCGTCACCTGGCGTCGGCAGCGTCTTCCGCACCGAGCTTGCGCAGCAGATCCGCGGTGGGAGATCCACGGGCGCTCATCAGGGGCGTCTGGCCCCGCTTGTTCCTGGGGTTCAGTGCTGCGCCGCTATCGACCAGCAGCCGAACGATACCCTCCGCCTGCATGGACGCCGCGCCGTGAAGCGCCGTGTCGCCCGCCGTGTTGGCCGCGTTGACGTCGGCGCCGAGCTCGAGCGCCAGTTGGACGGCCTCCAGCGCGCGGATCTCGGCGACCGAGCTCTCGGCCGACACGCGGCCCACGCCTGCTGCCGCCATCAGCGCCGTCGTGTTTTCCCTGGTCGCCCGTCGCGGATCGGCACCGCCGGCCACGAGGAGTCGCATGAGGCCGGCGTCTCCCGCCGCGGCTGCCACGACGAACGGCGTCGCACCGACTAGGTTCAACCCCCCGCGCGTGAACCCGATGCGCTGCGGCGGCCTGACGATCGTGCTGTTCGGATCCGCCCCGTGCGCCAGAAGCGCCTTGACCAGCTCCACCTTCCCCTCGCCGATGCCCCGCAAGGCCCGCCACTCCTCGTCGCGCGCCGTGTCGATGCCGCGCGGACCGGTGAGCTCCGTCTCCCAGACACCCACCGCCCAGTGCAGGGCAGTGAACCCGCCGCCACTGAGATTGGGATCCGCGCCTCGCTCGAGGAGGAACGCAGCAAGTGCCGCGTGATCGCGGACCGTAGCCACGACAAGCGGCGAGAGCCGGTCGGCCGCGGTTTCGTTGACCTCCGCGCCCTTGTCGAGCAGCACGCGCGCCGAATCGAGATCGCCGTGCCGGGCGGCGAGGAGCAGAGCGGTCAACCCTCGCCGGGATCGCACGCGGAGGTCGGCGCCGCGCTCGAGAAGGAGATGCGCAACCTTTCCGTGACGTTCGGAGACTGCCCACATCAGCGCCGTCTGATCGTCAGAGGATTCCCTGGCGTTGACGTTTGCGCCGCGCTCGACGAGCGCACCGACCGCGTCGGTGTTGCCTGTGCGCGCCGCGGCCATGAGCGGGGTCTCGCCTGTTGGCAGTGCCCTGTTGGGATCGGCGCCTGCGCTGAGAAGCGCCGCCACCTCTGCGGCGTGGCCTTGGCTGCATGCCAGCAGAAGCGGAGTGACGCCGTAGTCGTTCGTCGCGTCGACGGCCGCCCCGGCCCGTATGAGCAGGTCAGCGATCTCGATGTCGCCTCGATGAACGGCCCAGTGAAGCGGCGTGGCGCCATCCGCCTCCGGCGCGTTGACGTCGACTCGTTGGCCCAGCAGGGAAATGACGGCCGCGCGGTCCCGCTTCTTGACGGCCTCTGTCAGGCGTCGATCTGGATCTGCGGCCGTGCCGACCGCCGTGAATGCGGCGATCCACAATCCGACCCCGCCTGCTATCGCCAGCGTTCGCATTGTTCCCCTCACGCACCAACCCGTCGGGGCGCGCCGCGAGTGGCCGTCTGCAGGCTCCAGTGTGGCATGCTTCCCGGCTCTTGCACACTCTGTCGCAAGTTGTCGCTGCCGACGCGGGCCTGTCGTCGGCCCCTCGCGTAAGAACCCTTGAGTCTCCTCGACGCTTATTCCATACTCCTGCCGGTGAGGCAGACAGGTAGCCGCGTCGCCTTCGCGCTTACGCTCACCGTGTGCTTCTGCGCCGCCGTCCTGCGGGCCGGCGCCACCCAGGCGACGGTCGGCCGCGCGGCGCGGACGGAGGCGTCGGCGGCTCCGCTTCAGAGCGGGACCTACCGCGCGCTGCTCGATCAGTATTGTGTGACCTGTCACAGCGAACAACTTCGCACGGCCAATCTCGTCCTCGACAAGAACCACGCCGACATCGAGCACGTGGGCCGGACCGCGGACGTGTGGGAGAAGGTCCTTCAGAAACTGCGCACCGGCGCCATGCCTCCGCCCGGGCGGCCGCGGCCCGAACCGGGCGTGTCCGAGACGTTCGCGCGCTGGCTGGAGAGCGCTCTCGATGGCGCAGCGGCGGCCGATCCCAATCCAGGAAGGCCCACGCTCCATCGCCTCAACCGGACCGAATACGGCAACGCCATCCGCGATCTGCTGGCGCTGGATGTCGACGTGCGTTCGTGGCTGCCGGCCGACGACCTGAGCTTCGGCTTCGACAACAACGCGGACATCCTGTCGGTGTCTCCCGGCCTGCTGGAGCGGTACATGACGGTCGCCGTCAGGATCAGCCGCCTGGCCGTCGGTGACCCGGGCATCCGGCCGCTGACCGAGACCTACAAGGTGTCGCCGTTGTTCCAGCAGGACGATCGCGGCAGCGACGAGCTGCCCTTCGGATCGCGCGGCGGCATCGCCGTCCGGCACTACTTCCCCCTCGACGCCGAGTATGCGTTCAGGATTCGCCTGCAGCGGGACGGCATTTACAACATCCGGGGCATGGCTGAAGCGCAGCAGATCGATGTGCGCATCGACGGGGCGCGCGTGAAGACGTTTACCGTCGGAGGCGACACCGGCCCCTCGTACAACGGCAGCTACCGGAGGGCCGCGGATGCCGATGCGGGACTCGAGGTCCGGCTTCCCGTCAAGGCCGGGTCGCGGTTGATCGGCGTGTCGTTCGCCAAGCGCGCCGCGGTCGTGGGAGGCATCGTTCCTGCCCGCCTGCCGGTCGCGAACTTCCTCCTGAGCCCCACGGCTCGCGCGTTGGGCGTCCCGGAGACGATGGGCGTGGCGAGTCTGGACGTGGGCGGTCCCTACGACGGACACGCGCCCGAGTGGACCGCCAGCCGCCGCGACATTTTCGTGTGCTATCCATCCGGCCGCTCGCAGGAGGAGTCCTGCGCGACGCGGATTCTGTCGCGTCTCGCGCGGCTCGCGTATCGGCGTCCAGTGACGGCCGATGACGTGACAGCGCTTCTCGGGTTCTACCTCATCGGCCGGCGCACGGGCGGTTTCCAGGCCGGTATCCAGACGGCTCTGTCGCGCATCCTGGTCGACCCGGAATTCCTGTATCGCTTCGAGCGCCACCCATCGAACGTGGCGCCCGGAACGGCGTACCGGCTCGGCGACCTGGAGCTGGCGTCCCGACTGTCGTTCTTTCTCTGGAGCAGCATTCCCGACGAAGAGCTCCTCGATCTGGCTGCCCGCGGCGGGCTCAAGGACCAGGTCGTGCTGGCGCAGCAGGTCCGCCGCATGCTGGCCGATCCACGCGCGGCCGCGCTCGTCAGCGGTTTTGGCGCCCAGTGGCTGAACCTGCGCAACATCCGGGCGGTGAAGCCCGACGTGAACCTCTTTCCCGAGTTCGACGAGAACCTGCGCGAGGCGTTTGCGCGCGAGACGGAGCTGTTTGTCGAGAGCCAGCTGCGCGAGGATCGCAGCGTCGGCGAGCTGCTGACGGCCGACTACACCTTCCTCAACGAGCGGCTGGCCCGGCACTACGGGATCCCCGGCGTCCACGGAAGTCATTTCCGGCGCGTGAGCGTCGGCGACGACGTCCGCGGAGGGCTGCTCAGCCAGGGCAGCCTGCTGACGGTCACGTCACACGCCACCCGCACCTCGCCGGTGCTTCGCGGCAAATGGATTCTCGACAACGTGCTGGGCGCTCCGCCGCCGCCGCCGCCGCCGAGCGTGCCACCATTGCCCGAGAGCGGCGAGGGCGGCGCCCGGGCCTCATCGGTGCGCGAGCGATTGGAACGGCACCGAAACAATCCCGTTTGTGCAAGCTGCCATGCGCGCATGGATCCGCTGGGATTCGCGCTCGAGAACTTCGATGGTGTCGGTAGATGGAGGGCAAGAGGCGAAGCGGACACGCCGATCGATGTGGCAGCCGTGCTGCCCGACGGTACGAAGTTCGACGGCCTCTCCGAGCTCAGAACGCTGCTGGTGTCGCGCCGTGCCGAGTTTGCCGCGACAGTCGCCACGAAGCTGCTGACGTATGCGCTGGGCCGTGGAGTCGAGCACTACGATCTGCCCGCCGTGCGCGCGATCGTGCGCGGCGCGGCGGCGACCGACTATCGCTGGTCGTCCATCGTTCTGGGCATCGCCGAGAGCGTGCCGTTTCAGATGAGCGTGAAGACGCAGGAGTGACGCGTGAAGGAGCGGACATCATGATCATCACGACGAAAGCCATCCCGCGGCGTACCGTGCTGCGCGGGCTCGGTGCGACGGTGGCGCTTCCGTTTCTCGACGGCATGGTTCCGGCCTTCGCGGCGCCACCTGTCGCGTCGGCGCGCGGTCCGCGGCGTCTGGGCGTCGTGTACCTGGGGAACGGCGCCGTGATGAAGAGCTGGACGCCGGCCGCGGAAGGGTCTCTCGGCGAGCTGTCGCCCATCCTGGAGCCGCTTGCCCCGTTTCGCGATCGTCTGCTCGTCCTGAGCGGGCTCGACAACAAGCCGGGGCTCGCGCTGCCAGGCGAGCCGGCTGGCGGCCACGGCCGCATCAGCGGATCCTTTCTGACGGGCGTGCACGTGAAGCCCACCGAGGGCGCTGACTTTCACGCCGGCATCTCCATCGACCAGATCGCGGCGCAAGAGCTCGGCCGGCACACTGAGTTGGCCTCGCTCGAGCTCGGCCTCGAGTCCACGGAATTCGCCGGCGCGTGCGACGCCGGGTTCAGCTGCGCGTACACCACGATCATCAGCTGGCGGGGACCCACCACCCCGTTGCCGATGGAGAACAACCCGCGGGCCGTGTTCGAGCGGCTCTTCGGCGACCGCGACAGCACGGATCCGGCCGCGCGGCTCGTTCGCATCGAGACCGACCGAAGCATTCTCGACTCGGTCGCCCAGAAGGCCACGCGGCTTCAGCAAGGGCTCGGATCGCGGGATCGCGCCAAGTTGACGGAGTATCTCCAGGCGATCCGCGACGTCGAGCGCCGCATTCAGAAGGCCGAGGCGCAGAGCGCGCGGGAACTGCCGGTCGTGGAACAGCCCGCCGGCGCTCCCGACAAGTTCGAGGACTATGCGAAGCTGATGATCGACCTGCAGGTGCTGGCGTACCAGGCCGACCTCACTCGCGTGATCACGTTCATGATCGCGCCCGAGCTGAGCGCCAGAACGTATCCCGAAGCCGGCGTGGCCGATCCGCACCACGCCATCTCACATCATCAGGGCAACCCGGAGAACCTCGCGAAGCTCGTCAAGATCAACACCTATCACACGACTCTCCTCCGGTACTACCTGGACAAGCTGCAGTCGACTCGCGAGGGCGATGGTTCCCTGCTGGATCAGGTGACTCTGCTCTACGCGAGAGGGATGGCCGATTCGAACGCGCACACGCCGCAGGGCCTGCCGCTCGTGGCCATCGGCCCGGAGCTTCGCGGCGGACGCCATCTGCGTTTCGAAGGAACGCCGCTGACGAACCTGTTCGTGACGTTGCTGGCCGGGCTCGGTGTGCCTATCGAACGGTTCGGCGACAGCACCGGCGTGCTGCCTGAGCTGACGGGCCTGTGAGCGGAACCCGATAAGAAGCCGCTATCTTGGCGCCGGGAGATACGCCACTCTCTCGCCGCGCTGCGATCCAAGCCACAGCTGGTCCCCGATCTGAACGGCCGTCGTGGACGCCACGAACCCCTCCATCGCGGGGTGCTGGAAGATCCGCCGGAACTCCAAGGTCTGCGGGTCGATCCTGGCGACGTTCGATGTCTCACGCAGAGGTTCCCGCGGCTCGACAATCGAGCGTCCGTCCTTGTCGGAGTGGCCCGCCGCGAAGAGCGCCGTGCCATCCGGGGACAGCCGAAGGTTGTCGGGCCGGAATCCAAGCTTGACGACGTCCTTCTGCACCGTCGTCTGACCGCGGGAGATGCGCGTCAGCTTCTCTTCCGCCCAGCCGGCGATGTACAACCAGCGCCCGTCCCTGGAGATCTCGAGACCATTCGGCGCGGTGTCCTCGGAGCCCGGCACGCGCCGCCACCCTGTGGCGGTCTGGTACTGCCACACGTCGCCCGTCCGCCCGCTCGTCGCCGCAAACCCGCCCTCTGGAAGAGCCACGACGCTGTTGAACACGAGCGTCGACAGCGCCGGCGCGCATCCGATCCACGTCAGGGCCGGCGGCCGCGCCTCGGTGGCCAGCTCGAACACCTCGATCGATTCCCGCGTGCCGTGGTGGACCACGTACAAGGTGTGGACGTTGCCCGGTCCCGGCTTGAGATAGAGTCCGTGGGCTCTGAAGGCGTCCGGCGTCTCGAGCGCGAGCGGGCCCGGACACGTGGGATAGGTGACATCGTCGAAGCGCTCATTTCGTCCGGAGGTCGGAAACAGGACGGTTGTGGTCTTGTCGCGCACGTTGACGAGATGGAGCCGGCCGCCTTCTCGATTCCCGGAGGTAATCACCCACTGCGAGCCCGGCACGACGGCGAGATCTTCCGGGCTGACGAGATTGCACACGAACTGGATGTCTCCGACGGGCGTGCAGGGTGTCACGCCGATCTCGGCATAGCCAGCAGGGACACCGCCTGCACCAGCAGGGACACCGCCTGACGATGAGGCGGGCTTGGGTGCACCGCAGCCGATCGCGCAGACGGCGGACAGACCAAGCATCGTTGCGGTTGGCAATCTCACGACAACCTCCTGAAAGCCAGCGGCGGGACACGAGTCCATTTGCACACGTGTTGTTGATGCATGCGGAGCGCATTGTGCCACACCAGTGTCAACCCGCCAGACACGACCGGGCGAATGTCCGAAGCGCGCTCGCGCGTGTGCTACCATCCGCCTGCGCTCGGAGCACTCGCCGTGCGCTCGTGTTCCCACAGAGGATGGGGCCGCCGGAGCGGACCCGGAAGGGAGTCGGTCATGAAAGCGCAGCGGTCACGGTCTTGGATCG
The DNA here is from genome assembly GCA_964497175.1 of uncultured Bifidobacteriaceae bacterium. GTDB lineage: Bacteria > Acidobacteriota > Vicinamibacteria > Vicinamibacterales > CAVVIG01 > CAZCEL01. The sequence continues at coordinate 1,806 of CAZCEL010000045.1, read as the reverse complement.
CCGGGCTGGGAGTGGCGCTCGCGTGCGGGATGTACGCGACAGCGCTTGCGGGTCAACAGGGACAAGGCGCCGGACGGCAAGGTCAGGGTGCTCCGCCCGTCAACGACAGCCGCACCACGAAGGAGGAGCTCGATCGGTGGATGAAGGAGCTGTCGAACTGGGGCCGCTGGGGCAAGGACGACCAGTTGGGCGCCCCCAATCTCATCACCGCCGCCAAGCGCAAGCAGGCGCTGGCGCTGGCCAGGACGGGCGAGACGGTGTCGCTGTCACATGATGCGATTCTCGAGAAGGCCGTCGACGCCGCGACGCCGTTCGAGCATCAAACAACGGTCATGGCCGAGCGCGGTATCGCCGTCGAGCGCCAGCAGGTGAGCTTTCACGGATCGACGTTCTCGCACCTGGATGCGCTCTGCCATATCGCCTATCAGGGACAGCTGTACAACGGCGTTCCATTCAAGGACGTCGTCAGCGAACGGGACGGCTGCGCGAAGCTCGGCATCACCGGCCTCAAGAGCGGCATCGTCACACGCGGCGTGCTGCTGGACATTCCGCGGCTCAAAGGCGTGCCGTATCTCGAGCCCGGGACGCACGTCTACATCGAGGACGTCGAGGCGTGGGAGAAGAAGGCGGGGTTCAAGGTCGAGCCGGGCGACGCGATCTTCCTGCGAACGGGACGCTGGGCGCGGCGCGCCAGAATGGGACCTTACGCGAATTTCGCGGGGTTCGATGCGTCGTTCGCGCCGTTCATCAAGCGGCGCGACGTCGCCCTCATCGGCAGCGACGCCGTGCTCGACGCCGGCAACGTACCCGGGTTTCCTCTGGCCGTCCACACGGTCGCGCTCGTGGCGCTCGGTGTGAACATCTTCGACAACGTGGATCTCGAGGCCCTGGCTGAAACCGCCGCGCGGTTGAAGCGGTGGGAGTTCCTCCTCGTGGCCGGGCCGATCCCCGTGCCGAGCGGCACCGGATCGGTCATCAACCCGATCGCGATCTTCTGACGGCGCGGGCGGATCCGCACAGCAACTGCCGGAGGGAGCCGCCACACGCAGTGAGGTCCGCCCATCGGACCACCCTCGGCTCAACGCGCGCGGTGGCCTGTACTCGTCGGCGACTTGCTGACCCGGCCGCCTGGCATTCGTCGATCTCGGTCCAATCCATGGTCGGTAGCGTCCTCGACCACTACCGGATCGAATCCACGCTCGCGACCTGGGCAATGTGGCGTCCGCTCTTGCCGCCTCGCCGGACGGGCGCACCATTCTGTATACGAAGCAGGATTCCTCGGTTGACGACTTGATGCTGGTGGAACTTTCGCTGAGAATGTGACGCTCCGGGATGCGGCTTGTTATGGCGAAGCCTTGTCCCTCGCGGCCGCTCCGCTGAGGATGTTCACGATCGAATGATTCCCCTCGTGGCACGCGTACTCGAGGATCGACGTCGGACTCCCCACCGTCGTCAACGGAATGGCGGCCGTCCAGGGCCGTGCATACAGCTCCGGGTCGTCCAGCGTGAAGCGATAGTCCATGGTCGTGGCACCGAGACGCGTGAAGCGCTCGACCAGGCGGAGGCTGGGGCCGGATCCGAGATAGGTGCCGTTGCCGCCGCCGCCGTGGGGAATCAGGCTGAACTCGTTGCCGATGAAGTTGGTTGTTTCCACCACCAGCGTGGTGCCTTCCCATCGTCCTCGTGAATCGCCCATCCACTGGCGGACCGTCGACGGCAGGTGGGGCCGTCCGTCCACGGGGATGATCCGGGCGTCGTGGATCATCTCGTAGAGAATCACCACGTAGCCGGGAATCTGCAGAATCT
>CAZCEL010000044.1:0-17602 GCA_964497175.1 uncultured Bifidobacteriaceae bacterium | reverse complement strand
AGAAATGCGCGTGCGCCACGGGCGCACGTCGACACTCGCCGTAGGCCTCTACCAAGTCGGCCCGTGTGAGACTGTCGGGCCGGCTCGCCGGCGAGATCCAGGCCTGCCGGAGCGAGTCAGGATCGTCTGCCTGAATCCAGAGGGCCAGAGTCGTGCCCAGATCGGAGAGCGGATCGCCGATGGTGGCCATCTCCCAATCGAGAACGCCCACAATCCGGGTCGGGTCCGCCGCGTCCACGAGCAGATTGTCGAACTTGAAGTCGTTGTGGACGAGCGATGCGCCGCTTTCCGGTGGGAGGCTGCCGGCGAGCCAGTCGGCGAGCCGATCGATTTCAGGCACTCGATCGGTCTGCGCCTCGTCGTAGCGTCTGCGCCAGCCGGCCATCTGGCGCTCGAGGTAGCCCTCGGGGCGGCCGAGATCGACGAGATCGATGGCGCGATAGTCGATGGCGTGCAGGCGGGCCATGTTCTCGACGAGCGCCCGGCACAACCTCGGCATCGTTGCCGAGTCGGTCGGCGGGATGATGTCGTGTGCGAGCCCCCTAGGTATGACGCCGCGCCTGCGCTCCATCAGATAGAACGGCGCACCGATGACTGCCTCGTCGTGACAGTAGAGCAGCGGCTGGGGCGCGAGCGCGTAGACGGCCCACAGTTTCGAGAGCACCCGGAATTCGCGCGCCATGTCGTGCGCATGCCTGGGGAGCTGCCCGTGCGGCCGCCGCCGGAGCACCCACTGCTCGCCGCCTGCGCGCACGAGATACGTCAGGTTGGAATGGCCGTGCGGAAACTGCTCGAGACGGATGCGTCCGTTCGCCAGTCCCACGCGCTGCAGGTAATCTTCGAGCGGCTGCACGGGCACCTCGTCGCTCAGCCGTACGGCGCACGTCTCGGGGTCCTCGATTTTCATCGCCGGGCCGTTTGCCTCGTCGCCACCAGAAGGCCTCATCGATCATAGGCTCGATCGTGCCGCCGCGTGCAGCCGCACCAGGTTCCGTCTAGCGGCTACGATTGGAGTTGTCTTCGTGTCTTCGTGGCGTGAACGTATCGTGATTGGCTTGCATTCACAGATCCATCCTGGACGACTGGGCCCGTCCGCAACTACACTCTGCGGGCCACAGCTCGGAGAAACGGAGCCGCCATGGGATTGAGAAGCGCCGATCAGTACGTGCAGAGCCTGCGGGACGGCCGCACGGTCTACTTCCGCGGCCGCCGCGTGGACGACGTGACGGCGCACCCGGTCATTTCGGTGGCGATCAAGCACGCCGCCATCGATTACCACCTGGCCGATGACCCCGCGCATCGCGCCCTGTGCGTGGTGGCGGAGGGCGGGCGCGAATATTCGCGGTACTACCAGCTCCCGCGGAGCGCCGACGACCTGATCAAGCGGAGCGCGCTCATCGAGCTGGCGACGGCGAAGGGGGAAACGCTGGTCGTGTTGATCAAGGAGATTGGCACCGACGCTCTGTTCGGGCTGCTGCGGGTCTCCCGCGACATCGACGCGAAGCACGGCACCACCTACGAGCGCCGCGTGCGGACCTTCTACGAGCACTGCCGCGACAACGACCTGGCCGTGGCCGTCGCCCAGACCGACGTCAAGGGCGATCGCTCCCGCGGGCCGTCCGCCCAGGACGATCCGGATCTGTACCTCCGCATCGTCGATCGCCGGAACGACGGGATCGTCGTTCGGGGCGCGAAGGCGCACACGTCTGTCAGCACCAACGCGAACGAGCTGATTGTGCTGCCGACGCGCGCGATGACGGAGGCCGATCGTGCGTACGCGGTGAGCTTCGCCGTGCCGGTCAACACGCCGGGCCTGGTCCTTCTCGCATCCGCCTTCGATTCGATGGCGCCGCAGGCAGCCGAGAGCGAGCATCCCATCAGCGTCCGGCACAAGATGATGGAGACGACCACGGTGTTCAACGACGTGTTCGTGCCGTGGGACCGGGTCTTTCTGGCCGGCGAGCACGAGTTCGCCGGGCCGGTGGCGCTCGCCTTCGTCGAGCACCACCGCTTCACGGCCATCTCGTACAAGCTGCCGCTGGTCGACGCGCTCGTGGGATCCGCGTGGCTGATGGCCGAGATGAACGGCATCACCAAGGCCGGGCATGTCCGCGAGAAGCTCGTGCAGCTCGTTTCCTACGCGGAGACGCTCCGCGGCCTCACCCATTACGCGGCAATGAAGGCGACGGTCTCGCCGTCGGGTGTGGCCGTGCCGGATCCGCTCCTGGTGAACATGGCGAAGTATCATTTCGCGCACGGCTATCACGAGGCCGTTCGACACGTGCAGGACGTCGCCGGCGGTGCCCTGGTCACCGGTCCGGGCGCCGAAGACCTCGAGAGCCAGGACACGGCCCCGTACTACGAGAAGTACTACGCCGGGCACGGCGTCGGCGGGCGGGATCGGCTGAAGGCGCTCACGTTCGTCAGAAACCTCGTGGCGTCCGAGTTCGGGGCGTACCAGGAGGTGCTCGCCGTTCACGCCGAGGGCTCGCTCGAGGCGGAAAAGCAGATGGTGCTGCGCAGCTACGACCCGAGAGCGGCCGTTCGGTTCGTGCGGCACGCGGCCGGCCTCGGCGGGTAGCGGTCAGCGATCAGCTCTCAGCTGTCAGCTATGAGCGGTCAGCTCGGCAGCTCAGTCGCGCTGAACAGCTCACGGCTGATTACTGAACGCTGATTGCTGACAGCTGATGGCTGCCCGCTGATCGCTACAGTTGCGCGATTCAGGTACGCTTATCGCACCTTGATCAGGAGGCTTGTATGACACGTATCGCTTGTGGAGCCGTTGCCGCGCTCGCAGTAACCCTCGGCATGGCCGTGTTCACGCACGCACAGCAGAAGGTCGACGACCAGGCGCTCCGGGCAGAAGTGAATGCGTTCATGGATCAGTACTGGACGCTCTTCTCCGCCGGGCAGATCGATCAGCTCGCCGAGCGCGTCTACCACCCCTTCGGGCAGCTCAGCAATCAGGGACACTCGTCGGTCGAGCAGCTCAAGTCGAGATTTCCCGACACGCGCAAGGCGCTGCTGGCGCAGGGCTACGGGCGGTCCTGGATGCCGAAGCGCGATATCTGCCTGCTCAGCCCGACGGTCGCCGTTGTCAGCGGCCGCGGGTTCCGGTACCTGACGGATGGAAAAGTGCTGGGCGAGTTCGGCTGGACCTACACCCTGATCAAGGGCGTCAGCGGCTGGCGCATGGTGTCAATCTATTCCCACGATCCCGCCAAAGCCCTGACGTGCTGACCGCTGGTCTGAACAAGCCGCCGCAGTCGAACGCAAGGGCCCGTGAAACGGACCTTGGGCGAGGAACAGGTGTTCGGGTGTGACGTCGTCGGCAGCGCGCCAGCGTCAGCGCTGCACGACGTGTGACGAGGCCGCGTCCTTCACGGTGACGGTGATGTCGACAGGCGACGTGTAGCTGCTGTCGTCGGCCACGGCCCGGACGACGTAGGTGCCGGCCTCGCTGAAGCGCGCCTTCGTGACCGCCTGATCGCCGATCTTGATCGCCATCGCCATCGGCTCGAAGGTCACCCTGCCAGGCCCCCGGTAGTGCAGGAACGTCACGGCGAGTCCGGTCTCGTACGCGAGGCTGGTCCGCACCACGTTCTGATCGGTGGGGCCGCCAACGCCGCTGGCTGCGCCGCTGCGATTTCCGCCGAAGGTCGGCAAGCCGGGGACGATGACCGTTGGCGTCGTGGTGAGGCCTTCGCCACTGACCCCCGGCCTCCGGGGCGGTCGAGGCGGCCGTGGTCCCGGCTTCCCGTCGTCGGTGGCGGCGACGGTCAGCGTGACGGGCTCGTGTATGTCGGTGGTCAGGCTGACGGCCCCGACAATCGTGACGGCCGGACGCGCGTTGGGAGCCATCTCGGCGCCCATCCGTCCGTTGATGCCCGATCCGCGGTTGGCACGCCAGACGCCCTCATCGAGGCTCCAGTTGTTTGTGAGCGTGCCGTACGCCGTCAGCGCCTTTCCACCGTGGTTCACCGTCCACACGAGATCCTTGGTGCCCCAATCGGCGGGCACGATTACCCGGAAGACGAACGACTGCCGTCTCGGATAGAAGTGCGTCGGCTGCCCGCGGTCGGGAGGACCTGGCGAGAAGGAGTTGTCCGCGCTCACCGGAATGTGCGGAGCTTCCTCGTAGTTGCGGTTCAGATAGCCGAACAACATGCTGAAGGAGCCGTCCGGATTCTTCTCCCAACCCTCGAAGACCGGCTGGATCGTCTGGCCGCGTAGAAACAGCGTCTGCGCGCGGACGCTGTCCCCCCCGGTCATGAGGAACGAGAGCACGACGCCCACTCCGCAGAGTGCTGCGTGCAGAAGACGGGACATGATCGACCTTCCCGGACGCCGAGGCGGCTATTGGTTGTTGTTGGTCGTCGCCGCCGCCTGACGCGCCTTGAGATGCTGCGCGAATTCCTCGTCGGTAAGCGTGTACCAGCTGATATGCGCGAACGACATCTCGTCGGTCGAACGGTTGCCCCAGCCCACCCAGTTGCGCGGATCGGCGGCCCACCGGTTGGCCTTCGAGTTGTCGTGCCAGCTGATGATGTGCAGGATCGTCCCCTTCGGGAGCAGCGGCTGCGCCTCGTCAGTGTAGTTGTAGGCGATGTGCCACCCGAAGTCCCAGTTTATGCAGTTGAGCGTCTGCACGCGGCCGTCCTTGTAGATCGCCTCGAGGCACTGCCGCTTCCCGAGATTGTGCAGGTGGGGCTGGTACACCGTCAGCCGGATATTGTTCTCGAGCACCGTGTAACCATCGGTGCGAACATTGCTCTCGCCCGGACCGAGATCGAGGTCCGTCACGCTGCCGACGGACTGGCGTGTCAGCTTGTGCTTGGGCACCGTGCCAGACGGATAGAACCAGAACGCGATGCTCGTCCGATCGTAGGTGTCTTCCTTGCTCGGGTTCGCGGAGTAGTGCATGTTCCAGCGCAGCTTCGTGCCGGCCTTCATCAGGCGCCCCGTGCCGTCCGGGTGGATGTCGCCGGTCTTGCCGAGCGCGTACTCCCCGAGCCCTTCCAGTTCCTCGGGCGCCGACGCGAGGAACATGGAGGTGGAGGCGTGATGGACGACCGGGAAGCCTTCGAGGGAGGGCTTTGTCTCCAGTGCCCGGATATACCGGTCTTCCGTCAAGCCCGTGTCACTGATGAAATCAATCCACCAGTTGGAGATGTTGCCCGGCACGAGGAACCGCTCCGGAATCTGCACGACCAGATCCGGATCGCGACCCATCTCGTCCTTGAGGGTCCACTCGTACCGCGCGTTGTCGAAGGTCGGCGGCGGCGGCATGTCCGCGGGATTTCCCTGGGGCGCCCCACTGTCCACCCATCTGGCGATGGTCGCGATCTCCTGGTCCGAAAGCGATCGATCGTCTTTGAACGTCTGGATACCGACTGCCTTGTCGACGTACCAGGGCGGCATGGAGCGCGTCGTGACCTTCTGCTTGATCGAGCGGGCCCACGGCCGCGCGTCGTTGTAGGTCAGCAGCGACATCGGGGCGACCGAGCCGGGCCGATGGCACGACTGGCAGGCTTTCTGGAAGATGGGCGCGACGTGCTTGGTGAACGTGATCTGAGACTGGCCGCCCGCCGCCGGCTGCTGCGCGTCAGTCGTCGTGCCGAGGACCGCGAGACCTATCGCCGCCGCCACCATGCCCGCCGCCGTCCCAGCCGACCCGAACGACCGTGATTTTCCTGTCGCGCTCATCGCGGCACCTCCGAAATACCGAGTTCGCCGGAAGTGAATCAGCAAGACTTTACCCTAGGCCCGACGGGGGTTTCCGTCAACAGAAATCGCGCTGCAGCCACGTCCCGGGCGCGGGTACGCGTCCCGGGGCCAGGAACCTGGAATCCGGCGCTTCGGACAAGCCCCGCGCAGCCGTGTGAAGGCGCCGCCAGGCGTCAGAAAATCGCCACCGGATTGGCCGGACTGCCCGTGCCTCGAGGCACCCGCAGCGGCAGCGCCACGAACAGGAACTCGTACCGCTTCTCCTCGGCGCACGCCGCCGCGAGCGGCTCGAGGAGCGCGTTGTCGAGCAGGACGACCCCGTAGTTGAACAGCACGCCGTGGACCGGCCACCGCAGTCCGTAGCCGTCGGGCCGCGCGTCCATCATGTCCCAGCCGAGAATCGCGACGTCGTGATCGCGAATGAAACCCGCGCACGTCGGATGGAGGCCGGGCCGGTTCGCGGCCCCGTACGCGCCGCCGCCGCGCTGGAATGCCTCGCGTCCGCTGTAGACGAGCAGCGCGTCGCCAGCCGTCACGGTGACTTTCTGCGCGCGTGCAATCGCCTCGAGCTCGGCGCCCTGCACGGGACGGTCGACGGTGACGTGAGGCTGGCCCCGGTGGCGAGGGACGTCGAGCAGCACGCCGCGCGTCACCAGCCCGTCGCTGAAGGCCGCGATGTCGCCGAAATGTGCGCCCTGCGTGTCGAGCACCTCGGACGGCTTCCGGCCGTTCCACATGCCGTCCTGATCCCAGACGTGCCCGAGCGCGTCGATGTGCGTGACCGTCGTGCCGTGGTAGATGAACCCGTAATAATCGATGACCGACCCGCCGGCCGCCTCGTTGCTGATCCGGGTGAACTGCTGTTCTGGCTGAAAGGGCCGGCTGAGCGATACGGTTCGTCCCTTCGAGACCAGCCTGGTTGCCGCCAGTCGCTTTTCGGCCGTGATCAGATTCACAGCGCCCTTCTGATCGTTGGCGCCCCACCGGCCCCAGTTGCGGCGCTTGGTGTAGGTGGCCTCGATCTCCTGACGGGTGGGCGATTGAGCGCCGGGCGCCTGCGCGGCTGCCTCGCCGCGCCACAGCACCGAGCCGCCAACTGCCGCCGCGCCCGCCAGCACGTCTCTTCGCGTCAGGGCCATGGTTCCTCCTCGCTGCGCTTCGAGCGCTCCCCTTGGTTCGCGGATATCCTGCGCCCGCCGGAGCGGCTTGGCAAGCGCTCGCGCGAAACCGCGCCAGGCCCACGAGGCCTGGGACCTGTCCGTGCTAGCATGCCGACGACGTGTGCGCGCACGGCGCGCCAGAGCGATTTGGCGACGCGGCGCACCGGGTGAGTCGCTCGAGGGAAGTGTCATGTTGAAGCACATCGCAGTGACCGCGCTCGTCGCGGCGGGAACCCTGCTCGTCTCGCAGGCGGATCTTTCCGGCCAATCGCCGTTCAAGCCCCATCCCTCGACCGAGGAGCCCGGGCGTCTGGTGACCCTGACCAAGCTCAAACAGTGGGAGACGGAGCTGTCGAACTGGGGCCGGTGGGGCAAGAGCGACGAGCGCGGGCTCCTCAACCTCATCACGCCCGAGAAGACGAAGCAGGCGCTCGGCCTCGTCAAGGAAGGCAAGACCGTCACGCTCCAGATCAATCCCATCAAGAAGCAGGGCAGCGACACGGGCGCGTTCGGCGAGAACGTGCACCGGATGTTCAGCATCGATCCCAAGACGGGCGCGGCTCTGGCCGCGATCGACGTCATCCAGTTGTCGATCCATGACGGTCTCAACTCGCATCTGGACGCCCTGTGCCACTACCAGGGGCCCATCGGCCGGAAGCCGGGCGAGCCGGCGGTCAGCTACAACGGCTTTCCGTTCACCCTGACGGCGGCCGGCTGCCAGCAGTCGGCTGCCGACAGAATGGGCCCCGGCTACATCACGCGCGGCGTGCTCGTCGATATGCCGCTCCTCAAGAAAGTCCGATGGCTCGAGCCCAGCACACCGATCTACGTGGAGGATCTCGAAGCGTGGGAGAAGTTCGCCGGCGTCAGGATCGGCGCCGGAGACGCGCTGCTCATTCGTGGCGGACGATGGGCCAAGCGGGCGGCCGACGGACCGTGGCCCTACGGTCAGGCCGGCGCGGGCCTCCATGCGTCCGTCCTGCCCTGGCTTCGGGCGCGCGACGTGTCGCTCCTCGCGAGCGACGCGGTGAACGACGTCCAGCCGTCGGGAGTCGCGGGCATCAACCGGCCCGTTCACCAGCTCACGCAGGTGAACATGGGCCTGCCGATCGTCGATAACGCCTACCTCGAGGACGCCGCGAGAGAAGCCGAGCGGCTCAAGCGCTGGGAGTTCATGTTCACCCTGCACATCTTTCAGATCCAGGGTGGCACGGCGTCGCCGTTCAACGCCCTCGCCACGTTCTGAAGCGACCGCGCAACAGCGGTATCATCCGAGCGGCATCGCATGACCGATGACGGGCATGTTCAGACCCTGGCGCGGGCGCACCGGCGTGTGGCCGGCGCGGTCATCGGCGCCATCCTCGTCCTGTACTTCGGCCTGATCCTCCTCATCGCCCTCGCGAAGCCACTGCTCGGACGGCTCGTCGTTCCAGGCCTCAGCCTGGCCATTCTGTTCGGGGCGGTCGTGACCGTCGCCGCGTGGCTGCTGACGGTGATGTACGTCGTCTGGGCCAACCGCTATTACGACCACGCGGCTCGTCGGGGCCGATCGTGATCACCGCGCTCGGAGAACCGAACCTCGTCGCCATCTCGTTCTTCCTGGTCTTCATCCTGCTGGCGCTGGCCATTACGGTGTGGGCTGCGCGGCGCACGCGAAGCGCGGACCACTTCTACGCGGCGGGCCGGACGGTCACGGCACGCCAGAACGGGCTGGCCCTCGCCGGCGACTTCATGAGCGCGGCCGCGTTCCTCGGCAACAGCGGGCTCATTGCGCTGTCGGGCTTCGACGGGTTCATCTACTGTGTCGGCGGCATCGCCGGCTGGCCGATCGTGATGGTGCTGGTTGCCGAGGCGCTGCGCAAGCTCGGCAAGTACACGTTCGTCGACGTCGTCGCCTACCGCCTGCGTCAGCGCCCGGTGCGCATCGTGGCTGCGCTCGGCTCTCTAACCGTCGTGCTGTTCTATCTGACCGTGCAGATGGTGGGCGCCGGAAACCTGATTCGCTTCCTCTTTGGCCTGTCCTACGAGTCGGCGGTCGCGCTCGTCGGCGGTGTCATGCTCGCGGCCGTGCTCTTTGGCGGCATGATTGCCACGACCTGGGTGCAGATCATCAAGGCAATCCTGCTGCTGGGCGGGGCCTCGATCCTGTCCGGCCTCGCGCTGGCGCGCTTCGGCTTCAATCCGCTGGCGCTCTTCGACGCGGCGGCCGAACGGTACGGGTCGCCCGTTCTCGCCCCGGGCGGCCTGCTCTCGGATCCGTTGGACGCGATGTCGCTCGGCCTGGCGCTGATGCTCGGAACGGCGGGCTTGCCTCACATCCTGATGCGGTTCTACACGGTGAAGGACGCCCCTACCGCCCGCGTCTCGGTAGCCTACGCGACGGGCGCTATCGGCTTCTTCTACCTCCTGACCTACATCCTCGGCTACGGTGCGATGGCGATTGTCGGCCGCGAGGGGATCGTGAGCGTGGATCCAGGAGGCAACATGGCCGCGCCGCTGCTTGCGGAGATGGTCGGCGGCCGGGCGTTCATGGGCTTCATCTCGGCCGTTGCCTTCTCGACGATTCTCGCCGTCGTCGCGGGCCTGACGCTGTCGGGCGCCGCCACGCTCTCACACGATCTCTGGGTGCACGTGGTGCGAGGGGGACAGGCCGTTCAACGGGAACAGCTCCTCGTCGGGCGCATCGCGTCTATCGCGATCGCCATCCTCGCGATTGGTCTGGGCATCGCGTTCAAGGGCCAGAACGTGAGCTACATGGTCGGCCTGGCCTTTGCCGTGGCCGCGAGCGCGAACTTCCCGGCGCTCGTGCTGGCGATCTACTGGAAACGGCTGACGACGAGCGGCGCGATCGCGAGCATGCTGGTGGGAACCTTCGTCACGGTTGGACTCATTGTCCTGTCGCCGGCGATTCAGGTGGACATCCTGGGGCACGCAACCGCGCCGTTCCCGCTGCGCAATCCGGCAATCGTGACCGTACCGCTGTCCTTCGCCGTGGCCATCCTCGTGTCCCTGCTCGCACCGAACCGCAGCGAGGAGGAACGCTTCGGCGAGCTCCAGCAGCGACTGCATCTCGCGGCCGAATGACGCCCCGCGCATGCCACCGACACCTCGCCGAGGGACGGTTTGGCGGCCTGCAGAGTTGGGTGTTCTTCGCTACACGCAACTGGAAACCGCGCCTGATCCTACGGCTTGAGCACCGGACTCGCCTGCGCCTCGGCGACGTACCTACGGACATCTTCGGGCAGGAGCAGACGGCGCTCCTCGAGCTGTCTGGCGGCCGCCGTCACGGCGGTCACGTAGCCCTCGTGATTCTTGTAGCGCTCCTCGAGCGACAGGCGGGGGTCGCCCGTCGCGAGCCGCTCGGCCCGGGTTGTCGCGAAGGGAATGTACTGGCCCGCCGCTTCACAGCCGTCGTTTTCGCCGAACCCCGAGCGGCGCAGCGCCCAGCCGGTCGTGGTCCCCGTGGGCGCAGCCACGGCCGGCAGTCGGATGCCGGCGATCTCGTTGCCGTCCTCGTCCACCTTCGCCACAAACTGCGCATAGGCCGGACGGTCGGCCACCGGGGGCGGGAAGTTCGAGAGAATTCCCTTCTTCTCGAACAGCGGCCCGAAGTCCAGGCGATACCGAGCCGTGATCAGCCCGGTGTAGGTGACGCCTGGGATCGCGGGCCAACCCAGCGCTTCCTGCGGCACCACAGCCGTCTGGAAACCGGGCCGAGGCACCGCGAGGACTGCCGTCTTGTCCGCGCGGCGCGGCACGGCGCTCGGCGGCGGCTCGGTCCCCCTGCTCACCCACCGGTCGAGGGCCACCAGGAGTGCGCGCAGCGCCGGCTCTGCGTGGGTGCCGTTGGTCAACTGCTGACACACGCCGCGACTGGCATAGTTCCCCGTGCCGTGCTGCAGGCCCGACAGGAGGTAGACGCGAACGTTCCGCGGATCGGGCAGATCGTTGCCCTTCGTGTCGGTGTGCAGCAGCGACGCGCCTTTCACCCAGTATTCATTGGCAGAGTTGACCTCCAGCGCGTGGGGACAGGTGTTGCTCGCCGTGCACCGCTCGCTCCGCCCGGCCGTCCTGCCGCTGAGATGGTCTTTCAACACCGGGTACGCGAACGGGAACACCGCCTCGGGGTACAGATGATGCTGGCGGTTTCGTTCGGTCCTGTTGGTCTGCGCGAATCGGTAGTTGATGTTGCCGCCGCTCCCGCCCCCGATCCAGTTCAGCACGCCGTCGAGGACGCGCCGGCCCTTCTCGTCCTCGTTGAAGCCGTAGGTCTGGAAGTCGTTGATGTATCGCGCCGACTGCGAGACGGCGAAGCTGTAGGCGTTCTGAATGTCGCCGGCAAGCGGGTTGGGACTGCCGAGATCGTCCTTCGCCTGGTGGCGCAGGAACGAGACGAAGTCACGCGTCGCGGCCAGCCCGAGTCCGGCAACGAGGGGATCGCGCGCCGTGTACGTGAACTCGTAGATATGGCTGGTCTTGAACGCGGTGCCCTCAGGCAGCAGCCGGATCGTCTTCCCGTCGACGTATTCCCAATCGCTCGCGCGTATCTTCGCAGGCGAATCGTCCAACCGTGCCCGCACGGTCAAGGTCGCCTTCGACTTGTCCAGGGTTGCCGCCGGATACGCCAGCGTGTATCTCACTGCCTTGGCGTTGTCGAAATTGATGTACTCATACGAGGGCCCGGTGATGCTCGAGCCATCGGGGTTCTTCGCCACTGGAACCGTGATCGTCAGCCTGGAGCCGTCAGACGTTGCCGCCATATCCCAGCCGTTGCCGACGATCGAATAGCCCAGGTTCATGAGGAAGCCGGTGCCTGCATCGGAGGCCCTGGTGGGATCGTTGACGTTTGCGCCGCCATTCATGTCGTCCCACCGCATCGTGCCCCGGTTGTTGATGTCGACGAACAGCCGGCGGTTGCCTTTCCTCATGGCGATCGGCTTGAGGATGAAGATGTCCATCGAGTACAGGATCGTGCCGGTGGCGCTTTTCGGCGCGAGGTGAATGTCGGTGATGACGGCGTTGCGCGGATCCGAGGGGTCTACTTCACCGTACGCCTTGCCGCGAAGCTTCTCGTACGCGCCGACGTCGCCGAAGGTCCTGCCCTCGAAGGCGGGCGACTGCCGGCTGGTGATCTCTATCCTGATGATGCGCGCCTCGGCGACCCCCCCGGCGACGAGCATGCACACGGGGAGGCCGAGCGCGGCGTGCGCAAGACGCCGCCGCCGATGTACGCTGGCTGTCATGACAGTCCTCCGCGCAGAGTCACCTGAGGATTCTACGCGTTGGCCTGCAGAAACGCCATGAGGCGGTGCCGCCCGTCGGGAGTGCGGCGGCCGCCTTGACAACCGTCGCTAGCGAACGATAATCGGTGCGAGGAAGATTTCACATGAGCCTGCGATGTCTCGTTCGCGTGCTGACCGCGGTCACGGTCGCGGTTCCGCTGGCCACGATCCCAGCTGCGGGTCAGGCCTCGTCGCCCGTGGCGAAGGCGAGCCCTCCCTCCGCGAAGAAGCCGTACGTGCAACCGCGTACGCCGGATGGCCAGCCCGATCTGGAGGGCTTCTGGACCAACTCCACCTATACGCCGCTCGAGCGGCCCAAGAACGTGACGAAAGAGTTCTACACGCCGGAGGAAGCGGCCCTGGCCGAAAGGGAGGCAGCCGCGCGCGAGGCGGATCAGACGGTGCCCGGAACGATCGCCGACGTGCACTACGACCTCAGCCAGTTCGGACTGGACAGGAGTCAGGGTACGTTTGCGAGGAACCTGCGCACCGGGCTGATCGTCGATCCCCCCGACGGAAGACTCCCGCCCGTTACAGCCGAGGGACGGCAGCGGGCGGCGGAGGCTGCGGCCGCTAGGAAACGAATGGGCGAGACCCTGGATGCAGCTCAAAACATGAACCTTGGCGAGCGCTGCATCATGATGGCGAACGCCGGACCCATGCTGCCCTCGGGATACATGAGCACCTATCAGATCGTGCAGGGATCGGGATACGTGATGATCCTGGCTGAACGGCTGCATGACTTCCGCATCATCCCGCTTGACGGCCGCCCGCACCTTCCCCCCCACGTTCGGCAGTGGAAGGGGGACTCGCGCGGCCGCTGGGAGGGGAACACCCTCGTCGTCGAGACGAGGAACTTCAACAGCAAGCGGTCGGGCGTCGGCGACAACTTTGCCGCGGGCCAGGCCTTCCGGGGTGCCAGCGAGGACATGCGTGTGACCGAATGGTTCACGCGCGTCGACGCCGACACGATTCAGTATCGATTCACGGTTGACGATCCCCGAACATGGGCCAGACCCTGGACCGCGGAAATCCCCATCGCGAAGGACGAGATTCAAGGCCCCTTGTTCGAGCACGCCTGTCACGAGGGGAACTACTCCATCACGAACATGCTGAAAGGCGCCCGGGAGGCCGAGAAGGCCGCCGAAGCGGGCGCGAAGGGGAGTTCGAGGTAAGGAGCGCGCGCCAGGTTAAACGGAGGTGCAAGGTGGACCGTCGATTGATCACACGAGTCGGCACGGCGATCGGCGTGACTTCCCTTGTGTGGCTGGCGGCGGCGCTGGTTGGCGGTCAGACGCCTGGGGCCGGTCAGAATGATCAGGCCGCACGTTGGACACCGCCGAAGACGCCTTGGGGCGTTCCGGACATCCAGGGCATCTGGGACAGCCGCTCCGGCGTGCCACTCGAACGGGCTGCGGAGTTTGGCAGCCGCGAGTTCCTGACCGAGCAGGAAGCGATCGAGCGGCGGAGGCGCGGGTTGGACAACGCGGATTCCGGAGAGGACGAAGGCGACGTCGCGGAAAGCCTCGCCAGGCAGGATGCGCAGCGCTACGCGACCGCCGACAAGCCCGACGATGGCCGTCCTGGCTACCGAATCGCGGGCGCCGAGTACAACGCCTTCTGGAGTGCCGACCCGACGCGACCGCGCATGTCGCTGCGAACTTCACGCATCGTGGATCCGCCAGACGGCAGGCTTCCACCGCTGACGCGCCAGGCGCTGACCAGGTGGGAAGCGCGTCATCTGGCGAGGAAGGGTCGCAGCCAGGCCGATTCGTGGGAGGACCGCAACGTGATGGAACGGTGCCTCCTGCGCCCCGGGCTTGCAATGGGCGAGATGATCGGCACCAACCAGTTTTCGGTGATCGACATCGTGCAGGGTCCTCTCACTGTGGCGATCGTCACCCCGTACGCGTATCCGCGCATCGTTCGCCTCAGCGAAGGGCCGCGTGCGAGGCCGCGTATTCGATTCTGGCATGGCGATTCAGTCGGGCGCTGGGAGGGGAACACGCTGGTGGTGGAATCGGCCAATTTCCAGGCCAAGCAGGATGGCGGACCGCTTCTGGCAGTTCGCCGGCCGTGGGCGTTCTATCCGGGATCCGGCGAGACGCTGCGCTTCATCGAGCGCTTCACGCCCACCGACGCAGATACGCTCGAATATCGCTACACGGTCGACGATCCAGGCGTGTACGTCCGGCCATGGACGGCCGTCGTCGACTTCTCCCGCGACAGCTGGAGCGCGCAGGGGAAGCAGGATCGAATCTTCGAGTACGCCTGCCACGAGCACAATTACGGGATGCTGAACGCGCTCAAGGCGGTCCGGGCGAATCGGTCCCAGGCCCTCGACGAGGCCGACCGCGAGACGCCGGTGCGCGCCAGAGAGCTCGCCGCCAAGTGGGAACAGTTGAAGAAGTGGGAGGCGGCGGACCCCAAGCGCTGACCCTGGTTGCTCGCGATGTGAATCATGCGGACGACGGCAGCCAGCTGCAGTCCATCGTCGGCGCGCACGATTCTGAAGAGATCCGACGCGGGATAGTACGGCCGCAAGAGGACGGCTCCGAGCGATCGCGCCAATGCCTTGAGCTAGTCCCTGGCGGAGGCCTCGGAGGCCTTCTGAACTTCGAGCTCTTCGAGCCGCTTCAGCGCCCTGGCCCTGAGCTCCGCCGCGTCGCGCGCGATCGAGGCCTCGGCGGGCCGATGCACCTGCGGGACGCGGGAGTCGAGCGCCGCAATCAGCTCGCGCAAGTCACGAGCGAGCCGGGTGCCCGTCAACGCCACCGTGGCCCCCAATCACGCTCGGTCTGACGCCGGGCATCGTTCCAGACCTCGCCGCAGCTCGTGCACCGCCAGTAGCTCGCCGCGTCGGGAATCTTCGCGGTCGTGACGATGGAGGACGATTGGCACGCCGGACACGACGAGGGTACGACCCGCGAGACGGCTGCATCAAGTGGCGAGGTGGAGTACTTCACGGGCCCTCCCAGGCGTGCTTTGGTGAGGGCTGGAGGCCTGGATGGCCGCAGGGCTCAGGAAAGCAAGACGCTGACAGTATACGCTACGTGCGGCGCGCCCGCGTCGCATACCGGCTGTCTGTGGATCGTGTATAGTGGGATCCGTCAGACCGCACTGAGCCCGCCAGCGTTCGCGTAGTGCCCCGTTTCTCGCGGGTGCGCGCCGACAGGCCCACTTCGGCCACCGATCGGAGCGCACATGAAGCGTCTGAACAATCCTCCATCTCGACGGCCGGAATCAGGCAAGCAGCCAGGACTGCGCGTGAACAGCGTGGCAACCGCGACACAGGTCAAGGGACTGTCCGGCTGGCGTGCGCTCGAACGCGAGCAGTTCCGCGCATTGGTCGCCTCACCGTCACCCGAAGATCGACCCGGAGGAGGGTCGAAATCATGAACAACGTTCCTCGGACATGGCTGCTTGCAGGCTGGTTTGCGGCGGTGACGGTCATCGTTACCTGGAGCGCGGTCATGGACGCGAAGCTCTCGACGAGTGCGCTTCTGCTCGTGGTCGGCGTGGCCCCGGCTGCTGTCGCGGTGCTCCTGGGCATCGGCGGCCCGCCGCCAACGGTGGCGGAAATTCTTCATTCGGTGAACGCAAAGGCCAGCCGCCGCTGATCAAACACTCCACAGGAGACTTATGGACACCGCCGAGATTCAAGCCAGGGCTACAATCGCCGCCGCGCTGATCGCGAGCCATGCGGTCGAGATTCCTACGATCCCGAAGGGGTCTGACAGGAGGGCCGTCGATTCCGCCGCGATTCGGCTGCACGATCTCACCGACTATGTCTATCAGACCATCGTGAGGGCGAGCGTGCCTGCGGCGGCGCGGTAGTCGGTGCGCCCAACGCCGCCTGGACAACACAGTTCCGCTTTTCTGAAGCCTGAGGCCGTCGGGCCTCAGCTGTCACCGAAGCGATCGAGGGCCCGATGCCGGTTGACGTGTCACCGCTCGCACAGTCTGACGTTGCCGTTGTCAATTCGTTGTCATCGAGAGCTCTCGATCCATTGGTCGAGGACCGGTGGACCGCGTGGGTGGCCGCGGGCCGTCGACACGACGCCGCGGTGCGACGGAAGGTTCGAATCGTCGGGATTGCGGCCGTCATCACCGCTGCCCTGCTGGGGTTGCTTGCATTGGGAGGTGTCCTGTGATTCAACGCCCACCCGGTGTCGGCGCCTTTCAGTTCGCGGTCCTGGCGGGGCTCCGCGCCGCACAGCTGATTCGAGGCTGTCGACCGAGAATTGACGGGATGCACAAAGTCATCATGACCGCGCAGTTCGAGATCGCGGAAGGCAAGGTTGCGGAGATGGTTGAGCCCCAGGTCCCTGTTGTCCCAGACCCGGTGGCCTAGTCCCTACGAACCCTACCGGCCGCGGTCGCTGGGACGATCGGGTCGCTCGGGACGATCCGTGCGGGACGGCGGCTCCGGGCGGTGCGGCGGCTCGGGACGGGTCGGACGGTCGACGGGCGCATCCGGTCGGACTGCGGGCCGGTCGACGGCGTCAGGCCGGCGGGCGGGGAACAACTGATCGGGGCGAGCGCCGCGTGCGATGGCGGCCCCGAGGGCCCGCAGGCTGGCGCGCCCGGCCAGGAAATCCGCGTCCCTTCGCTTGACCTCGCGTCCGAGATCGAGCATTTCGTGCGCGCGAAATCCGCGGCCCAGGGCTTCGGCCATCACCGCCGTGCCCTCAGCCAGCGACAGGCGCGCTTGCGCGATAAACGAGAGGCCCTTCGCCGCGCTGGAGAGCAGATCCGCCGACAACGGTCCAGCCCCCTTTGAGGCCGCATTCGCCAGTCTGTTCAGCTCGCGCACCGCGTCCGGTGTGACGCCGCTTCCAATCGCTTCCGCGAGCAGCGGGACTGACGACTCCGTTGCTCGGGGCGCCGCGATGTCGCGAAGCAGAAGCGCGGCCGACTCCAGGTGCGCGACCATCTGGCGGACGACCGGCTCGATGCGCTTCGGATCGTGCCCCTTTGCGAGTCCCTCGCGAATCTTGTTCGTCACGGGCGAGGTCGGTAGCCCCTTGGCGCCGGCCTCCTCTGCGAGACGAATCAGGGCGTCGAGGTCCTCAGCGCGCCCGCCGCGCTCCACACGCAAACGAACCAGCGCGTCCCGATCCGAGGCCGTTACCGGCTGCGCCGCGCACACACCCGATGCCGTGAGCCAGACCGGGACGATCATCGCGAGTGCTCTGGCCATCAGCGCGAGCCGCGCAAGGGAGAACGACATCATGCAAGCCATGTGGGCCTTACGTCATCGTCGCGGCGGACGGACGACGACAACCCCGTTCTTCGATCCGAAGCCATCATCCACATAATCCTCGGCCACGGGCGGACTGAGCCACTCGGTGCCGTCTACCACGTACATGAAGAGGTGATCGCCTGTCTCTTATACACATCTGACGCTGCCGACGATCTTACGCGTGTAGA
>CAZCEL010000043.1:0-17841 GCA_964497175.1 uncultured Bifidobacteriaceae bacterium | reverse complement strand
CGCCCGGCCGGGCGTCCCGGGGCACCTACGAATCCGAGACGCGGGACGCGCAGGTGGTCTCGACCTGGGGCGCGATTAGCTGGCGTGGCGTCGTGCCAGAGGGGAGCCGGGTGGAAATCTCCACACGCTCGGGCAATACGGAGACGCCCGACGAGACCTGGAGCCCCTGGTCAGCGGTGTACACCTCCAGGGAAGGGTCGCCCATCACAAGCCCGAAGGCTCGGTATCTCCAGTGGCGGGTCGTGCTGGCGGGAGCCGGTGAGGGACCGGCTCTCACGTCGGTCACGGCGGCGTACCTCCAACGCAACCTGCGCCCGCAGGTTCGATCGATAACGGTCCATCCGCCTGGCATCGTGTTTCAGAAGCCATTCAGCTCCGGCGATCCCGACCTGGCCGGCTTCGACAACCAGACAACGCCGGATCGCAAGCTCACGCAGGCCGCCATGACGCCACTGCAGCCCTCCGGGACCCCGTCGCTGGGCCGACGCACCTATCAGAAGGGCCTTCAGACGCTGATCTGGCGCGCAGATGATGAGAACGGGGATGAGCTGGCGTATGAGATCCGCTACCGGCGTGAGGGCGAACCCGGGTGGAAAGTCCTCAGACGGGATCTGTCCGATCCGATTCTCGTGTGGGACACGACGACGGTGCCCAACGGCACCTACGTCGCGGCGATCGTTGCGTCCGACGCACCGTCGAATGCGTCAGGCACGGCCCTCACGGGCGAGCTGGAGAGCGTCGCGTTCAATATCGACAACTCGGCGCCGGCGATCCTTGTCAGAAATGTACGCACGGAGGGCGCTCGCACGCTGGTCGCCTTCGAGGTGAGGGACGACCACTCGCCGATCCAGCGCGTGGAGTGCTCCGAGGACGGACAGCAGTGGCGTACGGCGTTCCCGCGCGACGGCATCGCGGATTCCAAGACCGAACAGTACGAAGTAGCCCTCGACCGTGCGATCGGGCCCAGGGGGCTGACACTTCGTGCAACCGACGCGATGAACAACGTCAGCACCGCCCAGGTCGACGCGCCGCGTCGATAACGGCGGCGTGTCCTCTAGACCACTCGCGCCAGAACGGGCTCGACGCGGTGCATGACGCGCCGCTTCTTGGCGCCGGGCGCCGGGTCGATCGCGTCTTTGGACGCCCGCACGGTTGTGTGGGCAACCAGCCATACCATGTTGACGGCGACCGGGAATCCTGCGACGCGAGCCGGCTCGAATCGCACGCGGGAGACGGCGTCCATCAACTCCTCGACGGCTTTCGCCTGCCCTCGTGGTGGCGCGCGCCGCCCGGCGGGCAGCAGTTCCAGATTCTGGACTCGACCCTCGCGGCTCACCACGGCCGCCAGGGTAATTACACTGTCCTCGGCCCCCGTGGCCGCTCCACTGGTGACAAACGCTTCATCGAGCGCCCACGGCATCTGGATACGGGCATCGACCACGAAAGGATCTCGTCCCAGCGCCGGGGCGTTGGGTAGGTGGATATCGTGGGCATCCGGCTTGTCGAGCAGACTCATCATGGCGATGAGCGAGCCCGGGCGATCGGTCGCGACGAATCGCATCATGCTGGTCGTGATGGCCGCGCACGCGAGAGCGGCGGTGGTTGCGGCCAGGCCCGCGTACACGAAGTGCATGTCTTCAAACAGTGTCCGTACGCGGGCAGCCAATGCAAGGGTCCGCTCGGCACGCACGCGACTCACGACCACCGCCTCGAGCCCGGCGATGTCTTCGACCGGCATGGCGACCCGGGCGGGCGCGCTGGCCCGCAGCGCCGCACGCACCGCGCGCAACTCCGTCAGAAGCGACGTGCACGCGTCACACGACGCCAGGTGGGCCGACACGGCAATCTGGCCATCGACAGGCAGTTCGTCATCGTGAAACGCCTGCACGCGACGCCGCACCGCCGCGCAGGACAACCGCTTCATAGCGTCCTCGCCTCCCGAAGCTCGTTGCGCAGGGCACTTCGGGCGCGCGTCAACCTCGACTTCACGGTGCCGACCGCCACGCCGAGCGAGTACGCGATCTCGTCGTAGCTCAGGCCATCGATTTCGCGCAGCACGATCGCGCTGCGCTGATCGAACGGCAGATGCCCCAGGGCTTGACGAAGCCGCGCGGCGAGTTCCTTCTGCGCCAGGATGCGATCGGGGCCGGCCTCGCCGCCTCTCAGCACATCGCCATGAGCCGCCACATGCGCGTCGAGCGAGACCTGCTCCCCGCGGTGCCGGCGGCGCCAGAACCGGCGCCGGTTCCGAGCTTGATTGACGGTGATCCGATAGATCCAGGTTCGAAGCGTAGACTGCCCGCGGAAGCGATGGATCGTGCGGAACACACGGAGGAAGACCTCCTGGGAGAGGTCGAGCGCTTCGTCGTGGTCGCCGAGGAGGTTGACGGCCAGCTGGACGACCATCCGCTGATGGTCGGCCATCAGTTCAGCAAAGGCCAGCTCCTCGCCGACGACGCATCGCTGAACGAGCGACGCCTCGCGGCCGCCAATGACCGGCCAGCCCACACTGCGGGCCTGCTTCACGCCAACCATCTTAACGAATTTAGACCCCGACGCCAGCCCAAAGTTCCGCCGCTCGGATAGGATACGGCTCATGAAGCGACTGCTGTGGCTGGCAGGGCTGACCGCTCTGCTGGCTGCCGCTGGGGCCGCTTACCAGGCCGCGGCGCGGGTGCGTGAATACCGCGCTCTGCTGGCGGAGGGCGACCGCGCCGCGGACCTCGACCAGGTCTTCGCCGCCATCGAGGCGTACAGCGGGGCCATCGCCCTGCGTGAAGACGCGATGCTTCCCTACTTGCGGCGCGGCGACATGTATCGACGCCACGGCAAGCTTGACGCCGCCGCGCGCGATCTTCGCAGTGCGGCCGACCGCGACCCATCCGCCACGCAGCCGCTGGAGGCCTGGGCCGACGTCCTCTACGAGCAGCATCGCTACGATCGATCCGCAGAAATCTACGAGCGCCGTCTGCGGCTCGATGCCGCGTCACCAGGTGCCACCTACAAGCTCGCGCTGTCTCTGTACCGCATTGGCAAGCTCGACGCCGCCTTGAGCACTCTCGCGCGCGCGATAGAGCTCGATGGCCTTCGAGCGGAACCCTACTACCTCCGGGGGCTGTGCCTGCGCGATCAAGGTCACCTGGCCGCAGCCGTCGCCGCATTCGAGGCGTCGCTCTCGAGGGCGCCGGGACTTGCGGCCGCCCGGGAGGAGCTCGCCGACCTGTACCGCATCCTTGGGCGAGCTGTCGATGAAATCGCGCAGCTCCAGATACTGGCCGACCTCGATCGCAGCCAGGTCGAGCGTCAGGTAGCCGTCGGCGTCGCGCACGCCCGGGCCGCTCGTGAGGCCGACCTCGCCGCCACCCGGGATCGTCATGCGAATCTCGCAGTCCTGACCCTCGGCCATGCGCTGGAGCGAGCACCGGACGCGCCGCCGATCTACGGTGCCCTGGGACAAGTGTGGCTCGACAGCGCGATCGCCGACAACGACCGGGTGGATCTGAAGAAGGCCATCGAGGCGCTGGAGCGCGTCGCGCTGCTGCCCGAGGCGCCGAGCGAATGGATCACGTCGTACGGACTCGCGCTTGTCAGGGACAACCAATTCGAGGCGGCCGAACGCGTCCTGCGGCGGGCCACGGAGCGGTATCCGGTCGATCTGCGTGCACTGCCCGAGTACGCTGCCGTGGCCGAGCGGAACGGTCGCCTGGACAGCGCCCGATCCGCACTCGTCAAGTTCGCCGCACTCGCGTCTCAGGGGTATGACGCGGCAGAGCGCGCCATGAAGATCGGCGCGTTGTCCTTGCGGCTGGGCGATCCCGGCACCGCGATGGTGTGGTTGGAACGGGCGTTGCTCGGCGAGCCAGGCCATGTCGGGATGTTGACATTGCTCGCCGAAGCCCAGCTTCGAGCGGAAGCTGCCGAGGCTGCCCGCGCGACCGTCACGCGGGCGCTCGCCCTTGATCCCGGCAATTCCCGGCTGGTCCAACTCTCCCGGCGCCTGCCGCCATAGGCCTCGCGCGCGGGCCGGAGCGGTCTCACGGCTGGTCGGTCAGACCGAGCCGTGCGATCAGCTTGCTGAGGCCTTGCCTGGTCACACCAAGTTCCTCGGCGGCCCGCTCACGGTGTCCTCCGGCTCGCGCAAGCGCTGCACGAACGAACTGTGCGTCGAAGACGCGACGGGCGTCCACAAGACGCCATGAGCCGGACGGCTGGGCGTTATCGAAGTGTGGTGGCAAAGCTGTCGGCGGGACGACGCCACGCCTTGGGCTGCGAACGGCGAGCGCTGCGAGGACGTTCTGGAGCTCCCGCACATTTCCCGGCCAGTCGTATCGTGCCAGCGCCGCAAGCGTGGACGCCGCGAGCACCGCCTGACTGCCCAGGCGGGACACGGCCTGGCGCCAGAAGATTTCGGCGAGGACGGTCACGTCCTCGCGGCGGTCACGCAACGGGGGAACGACAATCCGGATCACGTCCAACCGATAGAAGAGGTCCTCGCGAAAACGGCCGGCGCCGACCTCCTGGCGCAGATCTCGATTCGTCGCGGCCACCAGCCGAACATCGACGCGGCGGGCGAGGTTCTCACCTACGCGTCGCACCTCGCCCTCCTGAATCGTGCGCAGCAGCTTGGCCTGTGCTCTGGGCGACAGCTCGCCGACTTCGTCGAGCAACAGCGTGCCAGCATGGGCCTCCTCGAACACACCGGGTCGATCAACAACCGCGCCGGTAAACGCGCCGCGCACGTGTCCAAAGAGCTCCGCCTCGAGCAGGTCCTCGGGCAGCGCGGCACAGTTCAGCGCCGAAAACGGGCGGTCACGTCGGGGACTCCGCCGGTGGAGCGCGCGGGCCACGAGCTCCTTGCCGCAGCCGCTCTCGCCGACGATGACGACTGGAAACGGCGCCAGCGCGGCTCGCTCCACGGCCTGCCGGACCTCGCCAATCGCGGCACTGACGCCCAGGAGTTCCCCGACGCCCTTGCCAGGCTCCGCCGATCGGCGCGCCTTGACGGCCGCCAGAATTGGAGCGGCAGCGGCCGCCGTCGTAACCAGGAGGGCCGTCGCGCCCCGCATGCTCTGCGACTCGCCAAGCGGCCACCGTGCCACGAGAACGCCCAGCGGCTGGCCGGCATAGCGGATCGGGACGCCCCCCTCGATCCGGTCATTCGTGCGCTGCGGCTCGATGGCCTGCGCAAGGCCGGCCACGCGCATCGCAATGTCGGCATCGATGCGGTTCCCGTCGACGGCAATCGGAGTCATTCCCCCGTGTTCGTTGCTGAAGAAGCCGACTCCGCCTGCCCCGAGGCGGCGCCTGAGCCGGGCGCATACTGCCGCCAGCACCCGGACGTCATCGTCGGCCATCTGGCAGCAGCGGAGGATCTCCACCACCTCGCTAACGAACCCGTGATCGGTTCCAGGTGCCCCTGGGCTCGGCATGGCGTACAGAGACAACGCCACGAGCCCGGTTGCGTTCACGTGCCGCTCGACGGCTGCGGCTTCAGACGGCGCCGACAGCAGATCGGCGAGCAACGCCGTGCGAGCGCGGACGATCTCGGGAATCCGCCCCCCCGCGACACGCGCCAGGCGGGAAACGAGCCGCGCCGCCGCCGCTGGTCGACCGGTGCGGCGGCTGTTCTCGGCTGCCAGCAGCCGCGCCCGAACCGCGAGGATCGGATCGCGAGCCCTGCGCGCGGCTTCCACGCAGAGCTCGACATCGCGGTCGACCGCCTTGGAGTCTCCAACCGCCAGGTGCGCGAACGCCGAGGCGTGAGCAACCTGGGCCGCAAGCCACGCCGCGTCGAAGGGTTCCGCCAGTTGCGCCGCGCGCGCGGCGTGTGCGACGCCGGCCGCCGGATTGCCGCAGCCGACGGCCAGGCGAGCGCGCAAGGCCGAATGAACGGCCGCCTCCTCGTCGCGTCCGGGCTTGAGCGACGTCACCAGGCGATCGGCCTCCTCGTAGCGTCCTCCCCAGAACAGGCAGCGCGCCAACGACACTGTGCCCCGCGCAACTCGGGCGGCGTCGCCCAGCCCGCGCGAGGCGGCCACCGCCGTTCGAAGAACGATTTCGCCCTCATCGAGGCGTGCGTCCTCGAGCCAGGTGTGACCCGTTTCGACCGCAATGTCGATCAGCAGATCGTTCTGCTCGGACACCAGTGCCGCCCTGCGGGCCTCGGCCAGCGCCGCCCGTGCCTCGCGCGGACGACCTCGCTTGATCAGCGAGCGGGCCAACGCAAGGCCGCCGAGCCCGGCATGCAGCCAGTCGTGGCGGCGGGTGAGGCCACCGATCGCATGCCGAAGTGTCCGCTCGCCAGGCGCATGGCGCCCGGCCTCGATCTGTCCAGCTCCGAGCGCGAGTCGACGCCTGAGCGCGGCCAGCTCTCCCGGCAGGGGCCAGGTCGGTAGCGTCGCTGCCTGCGGCCGAGCCTCCTGAGGGGCAGCGCCGTACTCGGCGGCGCGCTCGGCGGCCCGAGACCCGCTAGACCGAAGCGGTGTGCCGGCGTGGAGGAGCCGGCCCGCGGGTCCCCAGAGCAGCGCTGCGAAACGCCCAGGGAGCCCGTGCGATCGCCTCGCCGCCCTGGCAATCTGCCGGCTCACCGGACCACTCTGGACACGAGGTCGGACCGCGGCGCACAGCGCCTCCGGCGACAGTCTCTCGAGCACGAGGCCGTGGACTCCGGGCGTCTCCCTGGCGTTGAGGAGCAGCAGCACGTGAGACCGTGGCGCTTGGAGCGACGAGTGTAGAAGCCGTCGCCAGCCGTCCTCCGGACCCTGCCCACCGATCAGAAAGAGCGAACGCGTGCGGACGAGGTCAGTCAGCTCCGGTCCGAGGGCCAACGACACCGGCACATAGCCATTCACCCTGGCGGCGCGGGCGAGCTCGCAAACGGCGGTCGTGAGTCCAGCCCCGGAGGGCCCCCAGAGGGCCAGCACACGCGGCCCCCCTGTCGGGGGCTCCACGAGAACCTCGCGCAGCGGTACCAGGGCGCGGTGGGCCAGCGTGTCGAGACCGCGACACTCGAGGGGCAGATCAGTTGAGACGGGATCCTCGCGCGATGTCTCGCAGTCGGCGAGCAATTGCGGCAGAACCACGGCCACGCCACGCCGCGAGCGAACTGAGTGAAGACCGGGTTCGCCAGCGGCCATGCCGACCGAGCTGACAAAGCGCTGGACCACCTGGACAGCGTGGGCGGCCTCGTTGGTCGAGCCGGTCCAGGGACCGTCGCATCGCCAGGCCTCGAAGCGGCGCGAGTTATCAACCGACCCGTAGTCAATGAGACGGGCCAGGCGCCGATGGTGAAGCCGCATGACGCGATCGCACCGCTCCGCCCACTTCGACTGCTCGAATAGACCACCCGAGGGACTGATGATGATCTCGACCGGCTCGCCGGTGGCGAGATCGATGGCATGGCCGGGGTCGCGAACTGCAAATCGGTCTGCCAGAAGTTCCACCGCACGCCTCCCGCGGCATGTCGAAGTGCAAGATCATCGCCCCACGATTTCTGCGCTGTGGTGTGGCCTCGCGCCACCCGGAGGGCGCAATTTTTTCGGATAGAATGAACGCCCCATGCTGCGATTTCTGACTGCCGGGGAATCCCATGGTCCCTCACTCGTGGCAATTCTGGAGGGCATGCCGGCGGGGCTGGCGATCGACGTTGCCGCCCTCGCCGCCGAGCTGCGCCGGCGTCAGGGTGGATACGGTCGTGGCCGGCGCATGGCGATCGAATCCGACCGCGCCCAGATCTTGGGCGGCGTACGTCATGGCGTCACGACGGGCGCACCAATCGCCCTGCTGATTCCGAACAAGGACTGGGAGAATTGGCAGCGGACCATGGCGGTAGAGGCCCCACCCGAGGCCAGTACGCCGGGAGCCGACCGTCCGCCGGTGACACGGCCGCGTCCCGGCCATGCCGACCTGGCGGGCGCAGTGAAGTACGACCATGGGGACATTCGCAACGTGCTCGAGCGGGCGAGCGCCCGCGAAACGGCCGCTCGCGTGGCCGTGGGCGCCCTGGCACGGCAGCTGCTGAGCTGCCTGGGCGTGCAGATCGTCAGTCACGTCGTATCCATCGGCGCGGTGTCACTCGCCGAGCCTCTGTCGATCACCTTCGACCAGGCGCTCGGGATCTCGTCGGATTCGGCGCTGCACTGCGTGGACGAGGCGCTCGAGATCCGCATGATCGAGGAGATCGATGCTGCGCGGGAGGCTGGCGACACCGTCGGCGGGAGCTTCGAAGTCATCGCCCGCCAGGTGCCCCCCGGCCTCGGCAGCCACGTACAGTGGGATCGCAAGCTGGACGGCCGCCTGGCACAAGCTCTGATGTCCATCCCCGCGATCAAGGCTGTCGGCATCGGCTGCGGCCCTGCCGCGGCCGTGCTCCCGGGATCGCGCGTCCACGACGAGATCCTCCCTCCCTCGCGCGGCGTGGTGACGGGGCCCCTCCCCGTGGAGCGTCCAACCAACAATGCCGGAGGCCTCGAGGGGGGCATTACAAACGGCCAGCTTCTGCGGGCGACTGCCTACATGAAGCCGATTTCTACGCTGATGACGCCGCTCCGATCGGTCGACTTGGCCACGCTCGCGCTCAGTCCCGCCACGATCGAGCGAAGCGACGTGTGTGCCGTCCCTGCGGCCGCGGTGGTAGGAGAAGCGATGGTGGCCCTGGTCCTGGCCGACGCCGTGCTCGAGAAGTTCGGAGGCGATTCGGTTCCCGAGCTGCTGGACAACTGGCGGTCCTACCAACGACGCGTCGCCCGCCGGTTCGCGCACACCTGAGGCTCGGCAATGCCGGCACCCGCGAGCGTCACCTGCGGCGCGAACAGCCTGAGATGATCCGACCCCTCCTCAAGTACGGCGATCAGCCCCTTCACGAACCCGCGCGGGCGGTCGACATGGTCACCACCGAGGTCGATCATGTGCTCGAGGACATGATCGAAACGATGTACGCCGCTCCAGGGATTGGCCTGGCAGCTCCCCAGATTGGCGTCGGGCTCCGCATGTTCGTGATCGACACGTCGTTCGGCCGCGACCCTGCGGGGCTTATCGTCATGATCAACCCCGAGATCGTCGAGCGCGAGGGCATGCAACTCGAAGAAGAGGGTTGCCTCAGCGTACCGGGCTTCAACGCGACCGTCGTACGCCCCGATCGAATCGTCGTCAAAGGGCTCGACCGGGGAGGACGTCCCCATGAACGTGAAGCCACGGGCCTGCTCGCGCGGGCGTTTCAGCACGAGCTGGATCACCTCGACGGACGCCTGTTCGTGGACCTGCTTCGCGGCATCAAGCGCGACCTGATTGTCCGGAGAATCAGGAAGCTCTCGCGTGCCGGCAAATGGTAGATGGGTGCTCCACTGCGTACGGTGTTCTTCGGCACGCCGCTCTTTGCCGTGCCCTCGCTCGATCTGTTGCTCGCCTCCCGCCATCAGCTGCTGGCTGTCGTGACGCAGCCCGACCGGCCCAAAGGGCGCGGCCAGCGCACCACAGCCGCACCTGTCAAGGCGCGCGCGCTGGAGTACGGCCTGACTGTGCTTCAACCCGAGTCGATGAAGGACTCGGCCTTTCTGGGCGTCCTCCACGACCTCGCCCCCGACGTAGGGATCGTTGTCGCGTACGGCAAGATCCTGCCCGAGGCGGTGCTGAGCATTCCGCGCCTTGGGCTGCTCAACGTGCACGCCTCGCTGCTGCCACGGTATCGTGGCGCTGCGCCCGTTCAGCGCGCCGTCATGGCCGGCGAGCGGCACACCGGCGTCGTGATCATGCGCGTGGTCGGAGCACTCGATGCGGGGCCGGTCCTGGCGCGACAGCACCGTCCGATTGGTCCTGACGAGACCAGCGTCGAAGTCGAGCAGGACCTGGCCCGGATGGGCGCCGCCCTGCTGGCGTCGACGCTCGACTCGCTGGCCGCCGGGCTCTGTCGAGAGGAACCCCAGGACGAGGGCGCCGCCACCTATGCGCCGAGGCTTGCCAAGCGCGAAGGGTTGATCGAGTGGTCACGCCCGGCTGCAGATATCCACAACATGGTTCGCGGCTTGTATCCCTGGCCTCACGCCTACTCCTTTCTCGACCGACAGCGAATCATTCTGCTTCGGACGGCGGCGCTGGCCGACGCGGCGCGCGAGGTTCCCGGCACCGTGTTGTTGGCGCGCGGATCGGACCTGCGGGTCGCCACAGGCGAGGGCACGCTGGCGATCCTCGAGCTCAAGGCCGAGGGCGCCCGATCGATGCACGCACGCGAGTTCCTCGCAGGGCATCCGGTAGCGCCTGGATCGCGCTTTGCCCAATTCTGACCCTCCGTCGTGAGGCTCTCGGCTGCCCGCCTGGCGGCGTATCAGATCGAATCCGCTGTCTCAGGCGGAAGGAGCGACCTTCCGTCCGCAATCGCCATAACGCGCCCGTGGGTTCCCGACGAACGCGATCGAGCCCTGGCATCGGAGATCGCGATCGGCGTACAGCGCTGGCGGCGGGCGCTCGATTACCGCATCGTCGCGGTCTGCGCACGGCCGCTGGACAAGCTGGATGCCGAGATTCTTGCAATCCTCAGGATCAGCGCCTATCAGCTCCTCTATCTCTCCCGCGTACCCGCCTCGGCGGTTGTAGACGACGCGGTACGATTGGCTCGACGCGCGCGCAAGTCGAGCGCCGCGGGCCTGGTCAACGGCGTGCTGCGGGCGATTTCCCGCCGCAGGAACCAACTCGGCCTGCCACCCCGGCCCGTGCGCCCCGATGACCGTGCTGCGGCCCTGCAATACCTGGGCATCACCCTCTCCCATCCCGATTGGCTCGCGGCCCGTTGGTACGACCGGATGGGGTTCACGCGGACGGAACAGTGGATGCAGTTCAACAACCGCCGGGCGCAGCTCGCGCTCCGGGTCAATCGTCTCAAGGCGTCTCCCGCCGAAATGGAGGAGGCGCTCACGGCGTGCGGCGTTCGCCTGGGCCGCGGCCGTTATGCGCCAGACGCGTTTCTCGTCGAGTCCGGTCATCCCCTTCGCGACGCGGGCTCGGCCGAGGGCTCCTTTGTGGTGCAGGACGAAGCCTCGCAGCTCGTCACCCTCCTCGCCGGCGAGGACCCTGGGGTGCGGCTGCTCGACGCGTGTGCGTCGCCCGGCGGCAAGGCGACGGCCTTCGCGCAAGCTCTCGCCCGGCGCGGCGGGATGGTGGTGGCATGCGATGTCCGGGATCAGCGGATGGCCTTGTTGCGGCGTGCGGTCCGCTCGACCCACGCGTGGAACGTGCGGTTAGTACAGGCGGACGTCAGCAGGTCGCTTCCCTTTGCGTCTGTGTTCTCCTGCGTCGTTGTCGATGCCCCGTGCTCCGGGCTGGGGACCCTGCGACGCGATCCTGACATTCGCTGGAGCCGCCAGGAACGGCAGCTTGCGGTCCTTGCCGCCCGACAGGGGCTCATGCTCCGGTGTGCGGCGGCGGCGGTGGCGCCGGGCGGCCGCCTCGTGTACGCCACCTGCTCGAGCGAGCCTGAAGAAAACGAGCACGTCGTCCTGGGATTCCTCCGTGAGGTCTCCGGGTTTCGCCCGGTCGATGCGCGCACGGTTCACCCCGCTCTGCCTCCCGCTGTTATCGACGCGCGGGGGAACCTGCGCACCGAGCCGGATCGGCATGGGCTGGAGGCGTTCTTTGGTGCTGTCCTCGAGCGGACTGAAGGCACCGGCACGTGATGTAGTACGATTTTGCACGCATGGCCCTTGGAACACGCGTCTGGAGCGCAGGCAAGCTGCTTCTTCTTGGTGGAGCGTTGCTGGCGACCTTCGTCGCATTTGCCGCTGCGTCGATGCGGGTGGCCCTTTGGGCGCGCGAAGTGCAGGTGCCGGATCTGACGGATCGCTCCGCCTCGGAGGCGTCGGCGATCGTGAGCGAATCGGGCTTGACCCTTCGCGTGGACGAGGCGCGCCGTCCTGACGCGAGAATCGACGCCGGTCGAGTGGTGGCCCAGGACCCGGCGCCGGGTTCAACGGCCAGACGCCAGCGCGGCGTCAGAGTCTGGCTGAGTGCGGGCGCGCGCGCCGCCACCATCCCCTCCCTCACCGGCGAGACCGAGCGCGCGGCCCAGCTGCGTCTGGCCCAGGACGGCCTCGAGCCGGCGGCCGTCGCCCTCATCAGCACCGACGCCTATCCGCCCGACGTCGTCGTGGCACAAGATCCGCGGCCGCAGACGGCCGGCTCCCGCGTGACACTCCTCGTGAACCGGGAAAGCCAGGCGGTCGGCTACGTGATGCCCGACCTGATCGGCGTGAGCGCAGATCGAGCGGCGGTCGTGCTCAGGGGGCACGGATTTCGGGTTGCAGTCGTTGGGTCGACGCCCTACGCCGGCGTCTCGCCCGGAATCGTCGTCCGGCAGACTCCCCAGGCAGGCTTCCAGATCGTTCCGGGCGAGCCGATCGCGATCGAGGTGACACGGTGAGCGTGCGAATCGCGCCCTCGATTCTCGCCGCCGACTTTGCCGATCTCGCGTCCGAGGTCGCCGCCGTTGAGCGCGGCGGCGCGGACCTGATCCATGTCGACGTGATGGACGGCCACTTCGTGCCGAATATCACGATGGGACCTCCCGTCGTAGCTGCCCTCAAGCGTGTCGCGCACGTGCCCCTGGACGTGCACCTCATGATCTCGAACCCCGACCGCTATCTGGAGGCCTTCGTGTCGGCAGGGGCGTCGATGATTTCCGTGCACGTCGAAGTACTACCGCACCTGCATCGAACCGTGGACGCCATCAAGGCCCTGGGGGTCAAAGCGGGCGTCGTGCTGAATCCGTCGACGCCGGTTGTGGCGCTGGAGCAGATCGCCGCCGACGTCGACTTCGTGCTCGTCATGTCGGTGAATCCTGGCTATGCGGGCCAGGCGTTCATCCCGCGAAGCGAGGCCAAGGTGCGGGATGTGCGTACAGCGCTCGACCGGGCCGGGAACGAGGCGGCTCCGGTTGAAGTCGACGGTGGAATCGATCAATCGAACGCGGCAATCGTGGCGGCCGCCGGCGCCAGTATTCTCGTGGCCGGCGCCGCAGTCTTTCACACTCGAGACCCGGAACAGGCGACCCGCGACCTCAGAGCAGCGGCCATGAAGCTGCTGCCCACCTCGCCTTGACCGCCCCGTACTCGACGTCCCGCGTCCGGGTGCGTTACGCCGAGACCGACACCATGGGCGTGGCCTACTATTCGAACTATTTCGTCTGGTTCGAGGTGGGCCGTACCGATCTGCTGCGACGGTCTGGGTGGAGCTACCGCGACATGGAGGCTGACGGGTTCTCCCTGCCGGTCGTGGAGGCGCGCTGCGCGTACCGCCGTCCGGCCCGGTACGATGACGAACTGGAGATCCAGACTCGCGGAGCGCTCATGTCGCTGGTCCGCGTCCGCTTCGACTATCAGGTGCTTCGCTCGCCGGACGGCCTGGTGCTGGCCGACGGCCACACCGTGCATGCGTCGCTTGACGCCCGCGGCAGGCCCCGGCGCCTGCCCGACCGCGTTCGCCGCATCCTCGAGAGGCAACCGTGAGGGCGCTGGTCACCGGAGTCGCGGGCTTTATTGGTTCGACGCTCGCCGAGCGGCTTGTCCTCGAGGGCGCCGAGGTGGTCGGCCTCGACTGCTTCACGGACTACTATCCTCGCCCGGTGAAGGAGCGCAACCTCGATGTGCTTCGGACAAGTCGGAGGTTTCGCTTGATCGAAGCACGGGTCCAGGACGCCGACCTGGCCACAATTCTTGGCGAGTGTTCCCACGTCTTCCATCTGGCCGCGCAGGCGGGGGTGCGCAAGAGCTGGGGACGCGATTTCGGCGTCTATACAGTGAACAACATCGAGGCGACACAGGTGCTGCTCGAAGCGTGCGTCGGTCGCCCAATCGAGCGGGTCGTCTACGCCTCGAGCTCGTCGGTGTACGGCGACGCCGTCAGCCTACCGATGCGGGAAACCGCGCTGCCGCAGCCGGTCTCCCCGTACGGCGTGAGCAAGCTTGCCGCCGAACAGCTCTGTTACCTCTATTTCGTCAACCACGGCGTCCCTACAGTGTCGCTTCGCTATTTCACCGTGTACGGACCCAGGCAGCGGCCCGACATGGGCTTCCACCGCTTTCTGCGAGCGACCATGGCGGGCGAATCGATCGCGCTCTATGGCGACGGCGAACAGACTCGCGACTTCACCTTTGTCGACGACGCGGTCACCGCCACCTGCGCGGCCGCGTCGAAGGGAGTCGCCGGGCGTGTGTACAATATCGGCGGTGGATCGCGCGTGTCCATCAACCATGTACTCGAGGTGATCGGCCGAGTGTCCGGCCGACGGCCCGAGATCGCCATGGAGGGGACACAGAAGGGCGATATGCGGCACACCTACGCTGATACGACGCTCGCGCGCGGCGACCTCGGATTTCAGCCGCTCGTCGGCCTCGAGGAAGGGTTGGCGGCAGAGCATCGATGGCTGACAACGTGTCGGTGATCCCCCGCGGGCTGCTCTACCGGGCGACCGCGTCCGCCGCGTGCATTCTGGCACTCGTGGTCCTGTCGGCGTGTGCGTCCCGGGGCCGCGGTCAGGTCCCTCCCGGCACGCTGCAGCCCGACCAGTTTCTCTACGACAGGGGCAAGGAAGCGCTCGATCGCCGGCGATGGCTCACCGCTCGCGAGTTCTTCCGGCAGCTGAACGAGACATACACGCAGAGCCCGCTGCGCCCGGAGGCGAAGCTGGGCATCGGCGACACCTACCTCGGTGAAGGCTCGGCCGAGGCGATCGTCCTGGCCATCGCGGAATTCCAGGAATTCCTGTCGTTCTATCCGACTCACGCACGGGCCGATTACGCGCAGTACCGCCTCGCCATGGCGCATTTCCGCCAGATGCGCTCACCGCAGCGCGATCAGACCGAGACGCGCGACACGATTCGAGAGTTCGAGGCGTTTGTCGCACGTTACCCAAGCAGTCCGCTGCTGCCTGAGGTCCAGGCGAGGCTGCGTGAATCACGCGACCGGCTCAGCACCTCGGAGCTCGAAGTCGGGCGCTTCTACTTCCGCATTCGCTGGTATCCGGGCGCGATTGACCGTCTGACGACGCTCCTCAAGCAGGACCCGGATTTCACAGGGCGCGACGGCGCCTATTTCTACTTGGGGGAATCGCTGCTGAAGGTCAATCGTGGAGCCGAGGCGCTTCCCTACTACGAAAAGCTCGTGACCGAGTTCGAGCAGAGCGAGCATCTGGAAGACGCCCGCCGGCGCATCTCCGAGCTGAAGGGTCCGGTCGCGAAGAGCTCGAACTGACCGATCGGCGAAGGAGCCCGCGGCAGCGGGTCATCGGCCGAATCAGCCCGCTTTCCGGTCCGAGTGACGCTTCTGCGCCAGGGAGAAATCGGCGACACGAGGGACCAGAAAGCCCCTGAAGCGCCTGAAATAATCGGCGGCCGAGACGAGCGCGGCCGCCACGACCACCCACAGCGCCACCTGCCCGATGACGAAGAGGGCGCGCTGATCCTTGCCCAGAATCAGCGCGAGGATGGCCACGATCTGCGCGGCCATCTTGATCTTGCCCAGCCGCGACGCGGGCATCGACGTGCCGCGCGCATAGGCCAGGCTCCGGAGCGCTGTGACCGCGAATTCCCGGCCGATGATGATGGCCACCATCCAAGCGGCGGCGAGCCCCATTTGCACGAGCGAGATGAAGGCGGCCGTGGTGAGCAACTTGTCCGCGAACGGGTCCATGAACTGGCCGAGCGCCGTAATCTGCTTCCGCCGGCGCGCGAAATACCCGTCGAGCCAGTCGGTCAATGCCGCGAGCGCGAAGATGCCGGCCCCGACGAGCTCCTCCCGCACGCCGAAGATCACGCGGCCTTCGAACTCGGTCAGGAGCACGACCACCAGCAGCGGTACAAGAAAGATGCGCGTCAGCGAGAGCGAGTTGGGAAGGTTCATCGAACCTGACAAATAGGCCCATGATATCATCGCTGGTTGCCTATGAAGGCGATCCTGCTCGCAGGGGGCAAGGGCACGCGGCTTCGTCCGCTGACGATTCACACGCCCAAGCCGATCGTCCCTATCTTCAATCGGCCGTTTCTTCGATATCAGCTCGACTTGTTGAAGCAGGTGCCGGAGATCGATGAGGCCGTACTCAGCCTCAACTATCAACCACGCCGAATCGAGGAACTCTTCGGCGACGGGAGCGACGCCGGCCTGGCCGTCCGCTACGTGGTCGAGCCGCAGCCACTTGGGACGGCTGGTGCCGTCCGCTACGCAGGCGAGTCGCTTCGCGAGTCGGTCGTCGTCTTCAACGGCGACGTGCTCACCGCGATCGATCTGGCAGCGGTGATTGCGCTCCACCGCGAGCGCAGCGCGAAAGCGACGATCGTCCTCACGCCGGTCGAGAACCCGTCGGCGTATGGCCTGGTCGAAACCGACGAGCGCGGCAACGTTCGACGTTTTCTGGAGAAGCCGACACAGGACGAGATCACGTGCAACACCATCAACGCCGGCATCTATGTGCTCGAGCCGGAGACCTTCGACCGCATCCCGAAGGACACACCATGGTCGATCGAGCGCAGCTTCTTCCCGTCGCTCGTCGAACGAGGCGAGACCTTCGTGGCCTTCATTTCCAGGGGCTACTGGATCGACATCGGCACGCCGGAGAAATATCGCCAGGTGCACCGCGACATCATGGACCACCGGTTCCGCACGGAGCCGTTCGCCGCGCTGTCCGGCTCGGCCTGGCTGTCTCCGCTTGCGCGCGTCGAGCAGGGCGCGGTTCTGGAGGCTCCCTATTTCGTCGATGAGGGCGCGGTCGTCAAGGCCGGCGCTCGCATCGGCGCCTATAGCGTCGTCGGACGCCACTGCGTCGTCGAGGAACAGGCCACCATCGAGGAATCGATTATCTGGGCGGACAGCCGCGTGTGCCACCATGCAACCATTCATCGCTCCATCATCGGGCGTCACTGCCATATCGGCCGGAGCGCCACTCTCGGCGAAGGGGTCGTCCTGGGCGACAAGTCCGTGGTGACCGACTACAGCCGAACTTAGGAATACGCGTACGCCATGCCCCTTCCGATCGACACGGACATCTTCAAGGCCTACGACGTCCGCGGGACCTATCCGGACCAGATTCATGAAGAGGTCGCCCGCGCCATCGGCGCGGCGTTGGTCTCCTATCTCGATGCCAGACGCATTGCCGTCGGGCGCGACATGCGGTTGTCATCCCCTTCGCTGGCACGGGCGTTTATCGATGGCGCCACCTCCCAGGGAGCCGACGTTGTCGATTACGGGATGATCCCGACCGACGTGCTGTACTTTGCGGTCGGGCGGGACGGGCACGACGGTGGCGCCCAGGTGACAGCTTCGCACAACCCGAAGCAGTACAACGGCATGAAGCTGGTCGGGCGGCAGGCCGTTCCGTTGAGCGGTGTCGAAGGCATCGCCCAGATCCGGGATGCCGTTGTCGGCGGCGCCCTGCCGGCACGCGCCTGGCCGCGCGGACACGTGACGACACGAGACGTGATCGCCGCCTACATCGAGCACGTCATGGCGTTCATCGATCCTGGAGTGATCAAGCCATTCAACGTCGTGCTGGACGCCGGCAGCGGGATGGGAGGTCTCATTGCTCCTCTGCTCTTCGAGCGCCTGCCCTGCCCGACGACGCGGCTGTGCTTCGACATCGACGGACGGTTTCCCAATCACGAAGCCAATCCCCTGCTCGAAGAGAACCGTCGGGACATCGTTGAGCGGGTCGTTGCCGAACGCGCAGACATCGGCATCGCTTGGGATGGCGATGCGGATCGATGCTTCTTCATTGACGGAGGAGGCGCGTTCATTCCCGGCGACTTCGTCACGGCACTGCTTGCCGAGGCCTTCCTCCTCAAGCAGCCCGGTGCCACCATCATTTAC
>CAZCEL010000042.1:0-18102 GCA_964497175.1 uncultured Bifidobacteriaceae bacterium | reverse complement strand
CTATCCGGTCGGCACGGTGGTGGCACTCGACACCGGCGAAACCGGGATCGTCGCCGGCGCTTGCGCTGCCAGCCTCTTCATCGCCAGCAGGCCTCCAAGAAAGAACCAGAAGAGCAGGCTCGAGCGGAACCCCTGCAATCCAATGTTGAAGGCAAACGGAATGATCCAGTCGGCGAGGAGCCCTGACACCAGCGATGCGCAAAGCCCGGCAACCGATCCGAGGACGTAGGCTCTGGAGAATCCTGGCGCCACGCGTCCAGCCAGTCCCATGCCAAGTCGGAGCAGCTCGGCCGCGAACCACAAGAACACGACCAGACCGACTACACCCGTCTGTGCGACGAGATCGATGTAGTTGTTGTGAGAGTTGAATCGGACCCACCATCCGAGGATCGGGTAGAGCAGCGTGTACTCGTAGTAGTTCGCGGGACCAAACCCCAGCCAGGGATTGCGACCGATCATATCCAGGACCACCCAGAGCGCCTGCATCCTCGTCATCGAGCTGTAGCTTTCCTGTGTCGCGACGACCTCGACCGAGCCGCCTCCCCAGGCGAGCGCGGGAACCACGGCCAGCAGAGCCGCCCCAATCGTCAGCTTCGGGAACCTGGCCAGCAACAACAGCCCGGCAGCCACCAGAGGCGGAAGCCAGCCCGAGGCCCAAGAGAAGGCGGGCCCGAGGCCGCGGGCGAGCGCGCCTACGCCCACCAGAAGGACCGCAAGGCGTTTGAGCGGTGCCTGGCTCGCATTGAACAACGCCTGACTGAACGTGATGGAAACGATCCAGGTCCAGAACAGGCTGCCGATTGACTCGGCATCCGTTACACCGATTGGGCCGACTCTGAGAGGAAGGTACGTGACCGAGGTCACGACGGCCGCGGCGCCCGTCCAGACGAACAGCCACGTGAGCCGTTCCAGGTCGCGGACCGACTCGATCTGATGGGCCACTGCCAACAGCAGCCCCCCGGACAACAGGAAGATCGCCAGCCCGCCGAGCTGCGCCCTCATCGAGGCATGTGCCGTGGGAAACCACGGATACTGCCCGACGATAAACGCCAATACCACGACGCCCATGAACGCGATGACCGCAGTGACGGCACGTAGTCTAAGCACTCCTTGTCCACGACGCGAGAGCAGCCGCAGCAGCTCCACCGAACAAACGGCGCTGGCAAGTAACAGGCAGGCGTTAAGGCCGGAGCTGTGCTGAAACGGAGTCAGGACAGCCGTAATGAGCAGCAGCGCAAGAACCCGGAAGGGCGTGACCAATCGGGCGCCCAGGGCGAAGGTGACGAGCAATGCCAGCGTCACCACCACGAGCAGGCCACCGAAGTAGAGATCGAGGACCATCACACCTGGACACCTGACCTAGTCGCCGCCGAAATACACGTCGCGGGGCGGGCGCACACCGCCCTCGCCCACGGCGCGCACGACGCGCGCGGGCACACCGGCAACAATCGTGTGCGGCGGCACGTCGCGTGTGACCACGGACCCGGCCGCCACGACCGCCCCCGTGCCCACAGTAACCCCGTCGGTAACAATCGCCCCGGCTCCGATCCACACATCGTCCTCGATCGCTATCCCTTCAGCGGTGATACCCTGGTCGACAAACGGCCGCGACGGATCGTCGAACACGTGGTTCACCGCCACGAGCTGGACGAGAGGGGACGTGTAGACGCGGTTGCCGATCCGGACACCGCCCTGTCCCCTGATCACGTTGTACTCCCCGACGAGTGAGTCGTTCCCGATCCAGATGCCGGCCTTCGGAAGGCCCCTGAAGTTGTAGACGTGCAGAACCGATCCGTGCATGACAAGCGAGTTGCGGCCCACATGAATGCCGTTGGGACACGCATGAAGGTAGACGCCCTGATCGAGATACGAGCCCCGATCGAGGGTGACTTGGCTCGCGAATCGCAGTCGCACCCCGCGTTCAATGGCCGCCAGTCCGTTCATTCTCAGAATGATCCGATACGCGACGGCACGAAGCGCCATTCCGATCGGTGTCGGAACCCACCCGCAGGCGCCGACCACAGCCTGTTCCAACAGGTAACGGCCGGGGCTTGCCGCCTGTCGCCCCAGGTAGACGAGGACCCGCGCAAGGGCTCCCGCGCGTGGTTCTTCTGTCGGCGGGCCGCCCCTGCGGCTCTCAGCTCTGGAGGTCGTAGTGATAGTAGCCGTCGTAGCCGGAATGTTGATTCGAGTCGGCGCCGTTGAGCACCGCTCCGAGCACCGTGGCGCCGTCGCCGTCGAGTAGGGTCCGCATTCTCCGGACGAGCGACTTCGGCGCTCGTCCCGCGCGGACAACGATCACCACACCCTCGACCATACGCGCGAGCACCCTCGCGTCGGCAATCGGGAAAACGGGCGGAGCGTCCAGGATGACGAACTGGTACGAGGCAGTCACGTCCCGAAGAAACGCGTTCATCCGGTCGGACGCCAGCAGAGTCGGAGGATTGGGTGCCACCGGGCCGGCGGACACGACAAAGAGGTTGACCGTCCCTGTGGCATGAACCATCGGCGGCCGGGACGTGTTCCCCGACAGATACATGCTCAGCCCGCCCTCGCTTCCAACGCCGAAGGCGGAGCCGAACTTCGGCCGGCGCAAGTCGCATTCGACGAGCAGCGTACTGGCGCCGCTCTCGGCCAGCGCGCGTCCAAGCTCCATCACAACCGTGGACTTTCCCTCTCCAGAGATGGCCGAGGTCACCATGAGCAACCGTGGCGGACGTCCCGACCTCGAGAGCAGGAGCGAGGCACACACGTTCCGCACCCCCTCGTTCGCGGCGCGGCTCACAGCGAGGCGCGTCGAGACGTCGGACCGCTGGTCACTTCCATCTCCGAGCGCGGCCGTTCCGCGGCCCAGCCAGCGCCGACCGGACCCACGCAGTTGAACCAGCGGGAGGGTGCCGAGCACCGGCAGAACCGTCAGCTGCTCGACGTCCTCGATCGTCGAAATCGACGTGTCCCAGAAATGTCGGGCCATGGCAATGCAGACGCCGAGCGCCAGTCCCAGCACCGAAGCGAGCATCAGATTCCACATGACGCGGGGGCTGTCCGGGACCGACGAAGGAACGGCGCCTTCGATGACATGAAACCCTTGGAATTCCATGCCGGAGCTGACGCTCGTCTGCCTGAGCCGCTCGAGCAGCCCCTCGTAAAGCTTCTGTGTGGTCTCGACCTCGCGGCGAAGGATGTTGTACTGAATCGAGGCGTTCTCCTGCCGGTGGACGAGGCTCTCCTGCTCGGCCACCGACGAGGCAATCAGCCGGCGTTTGTTCTCGGCCAGGCTCAGCTCGACCGCCGCCTGGTCGCGGGCCGCGTCGAGGGCGGCGGCCTTCTCTCGCTCGAGCTGGTCGCGCGCCAGCTTGATCTCCGATCGCTTCTGAATGACCGCCGGCCAGTTCTCTCCGAACGTTCCGAGCAGAGTCGCCAGCTCCTGCTCGAGCTGGGGAAGCCTCGTCACGAGGGCGGTGATGTTGGGAGTGGCGAACTTCTCGGGAAAGCCCGAGACCGTGGCACTCCGAATCGAATCTGCTCGCGTCCTCGCCACGATGATCTCCGCCTGCACGTCCGTCAGGGCCTTGTCGAGCGTGCTGAGCTTCTCGTGAACCGGCCCCTGCTTAGGGTCCGACGTCGAGATGTCGTGCTTCTGCGCGTAATCGACGAGCTGCTTTTCCGACGCCTGAGCGCGCTGCTCCATGCTCTCCATTTCACGCTGCAGGAGCTGACGAGCCTTCTCCCGTGTTTCCTGGCGCGTCTCGAAATGCTGTTTGATGTACTCGTCGGCGAAGCTGTTCGCGGAGCGGGCGGCCACGTCGGGATCGGGCGCCACATAGCTCAAGCGGAACATTTGCGTGTTCTCAATGCGCTGGATCGAGAACCGGCCCCACACATAGGCCGCCTCGGCGGCCAGCTTCGGATCGCCGGACCGAGACAGGACGTTCGATACCCGCGACATCAACGGAGAGCCCCTGAGGATCTGCTCCTGGCTCTTCATGAACAACTCGTAGACCGGCGTGATGCTCGGCAGGTTGATTTCGCGATAGGGGAGCACCTGAAGGGGCTCCGGATCGATTTGCACGACTGCGGTAGACCGGTACAGCCGCTCGGCGAGCATGGTGTAGATGGCAACGGGCAGAACCGTGAGCACGGCGACGAGCAGAATCTGCCAGCGTCGACGAAAAAGCAGCCCAAGCAGCTCTCGAATGTCGAGCCACTCGTCCAGATCCACAGGTCCTGTGCCGGGGCCCTGCGTTGGCGCCGGGGCTGGGAGAGGACGCTCGACGGGCAGCGGGCGAGACGAGTAGTCCGGGAGGTAGCGCTGGA
This sequence comes from uncultured Bifidobacteriaceae bacterium, assembly GCA_964497175.1. GTDB lineage: Bacteria > Acidobacteriota > Vicinamibacteria > Vicinamibacterales > CAVVIG01 > CAZCEL01. The sequence continues at coordinate 13,785 of CAZCEL010000042.1, read as the reverse complement.
GGGCCTGATCGATACGACTCACGACAGGGTCACCGTGCTCTCAACGCGCTCAAGAATCACCGCTGGCGCTCATCGGGTACCGCTAGGTAGATGCGCGGCCGTCACGCCGACACGCTCGGGGCGTGCCCCTGGCCGACCACCGCGTCATGTGCCGTGCGCCCGCGCGTCCACCCGAAATGCTGCAGGCCGACGTCCACTGCCGACAGGAACGTTCGCTTGTCGGACAGGAGCATCTTCAAGTACGTCATGATGGGCCCGGGCCTCATCGCCCACTCCCGGAACGCGCGCTTCTGCCAGTACTCAAGCCGATCGGCCGGCAGGCCCGGATAGTCGAGCACAGTGGACTCGTCCATGTCCACCTCCTCCCACCGCACGCCGGGTCGGAACCACCTGTTCTTCACCACCTCGTGGAAGAACGGCGTGCCCGGGTAGGGCGCTGCGATGTGGAACAGCGCGATGTCGAGCGGCAGCGTCTTGGAGAACGCAATCGTCTCCTTGATGGTCGCCTCGGTCTCACCCGGCAGCCCGATGATGAAGTAGCCCCAGTTCTTGATGCCAGCTTCGCGCGCCCACGCGAGCGACTGCCGCGCCCGATCGGCGTCGACGCCCTTACGCGCGTGCGCGAGGATCTCGCGGTTCGCCGACTCGAGCCCCCAGGCGATGTAGAAGCAACCCGATCGGGCCATCAGCCTCAGCATCTCCCGGTCCACGAAATCCACCCGGCTGTTGCACGTCCAGGTAATCTTGAGTCCCGAGTCGAGGATGGCCCGGCACAATCCCACCACCTGATCGTGGTTCACCGTGAACAGATCCGCGTACATGTGGATGTGCCGCACGCCCTGGCCGTAGAGCACCTGAATCTCCTCGAGCAGCTTCGCGGGCGAGCGCAGCCGCATCGTCGGACCATAGCTGACGTGCTTGATGCAGTACGTGCAGCCGGCCGGGCACCCGCGGCTGGTAACGATGAAGCAGAAGGGGCCCTTGATGAGCGGCATCAGGTAGTCCCGGAGGGGGAGCCGCTCGTACAGCGGCAGCGGTAGGTCGTCGAGGTCCGCGACAAAAGGCCGATCGGGATTGACTATCACGTCGCCGTGCCGGCGCCAGACCAACCCTTTCATGAAGGCCAGGTCAGGAGCGCCGTCGGAGCCGTTCACGAGTCGGGACGGCTGATAGGCTGCGTCATGCTTGCTGAACAGCGTCTGGATGTTCTCGGGCCGCGCGAACTGCCGGCCCTCGAGATGGTCGACCAGGTCTCGGAGCGTCAGGTCGGGCTCGCCCCGAAGGCCGTAGTCGAGCGACGGGTACGGACGAAGCGTCTCGCGGGGCATCGGCGTGATGTGCGTGCCGAAGGCCATGGTCGTCGCGCCCACGCTCTTGGCTAGAAACGTCCCATAGAGGTCGTTCTGGAGGGTGGGGGCGGTAAGCTGCGTTACGTAGTAGCGGGGCCGCTCGGCCCGCACGAGTTGCTCGAACGCCTTCCAGCTCATGCGGGTGGCCACCGCGTCCACGACCCGGACCGAGTAGGTGGGACTGAGCAGCGCGGCCAGCTGCGCAAGCGACACCTGCGGCCAAATCATGTTCTCTCGCGACCGGCGGCCGACGCGGTGCTGCGACCGTATCCAGATGGCGCCGTCTGGCGTCGGGGGATTGACCAACATCACATCGACGCGGCTCTTCTCGCCACGCTCCTCGGCATACCGGCGTGCAACCGTATCCGTATCGGGATGCTTCGCCGGCAGGAGGATGATGCGCGTCTTCGTGCCGACGTTACGCGGCTCGGGTGGCGCCTTGAGTGTGGAATCGGTCATGGACTGGCCCGTCAGGGACACGCGTATCTTACACGGCCGCCCCGTTCGCTCGCGCGGCGCCGATCATCCGCTCGCTCAATTGCCTCAGGACCGACGTCATCAGCCACCACATGACGAGCTGGACGCCGACGAGCATCGCCATGGCGCTGCCCGACAGATAGAGCCACAGCCGCTCGACCGGCCACCCCCGGAGCGCCAGCATCAGGCTAATCACCGAAACCCCCAGCCCTGTCAAGCCCGCACCAAGCCCGGCGGGCAGGAAGAGCCGCTCGATCGGCTGCTTGAACAGCGGCTTCCTGAACAGCCCCTGGCGAATCGGACGGTTGTAAAACAACGAGACCAGGTAGTTGAAGCTCGCGCCGAGCGCGAACGTGCTCACGCCGGTGACACCGCTGACCAGCGCCCCGAACACGGCGAACGTTCCGAGCGGACCGAGCGAGGCTGTGCCCTGCAGGCGCGCGATCAGGAGGCCGCCGAGCACAACGCCCGACAGGGCCACGCCGATCAAGCCGAGGACACCGAACACACGAACGGGATTGTAGGCGAGCGCCGAGGTGACGATTGTGGCCACGAAGCGGACGCCGTCCCTGGTCACGCTGAGCTTGGATTGCCCTACGCGCTCCCGGTACGGAATCGCCACCTCGGTAACGGTGATCCCCTCGTGGATTGCCCGCGTGCTCATCACGGGCGTGAGGTTGAGTCCATCCGGCAGGGGCGACAGCAGGTCGAGCACGGTCCGTCGGAACACGCGCATGCCGCTTGCGGTGTCGGTCACCGCCGTACGACCGATGAGGGTCAGCAGGCCAGCGAACAGTCGGTTGCCGAGCTTTCGGACCGCCGGCATCTCGGTCGCTGCTCCCGCCATCCTGGAACCGATGACGAGATCCGCTCCTCCGTTCAAAACCGCGGAGCAGAGCCGGGGAAACTGCTCGGGCGGATACGTCGCATCGGCATCGAGAAAACCGATGAGGTCGTACCGTGCGGCCGCAAAGCCCGTCTTGAGGGCGGCCCCGTATCCCCGGTTCCGTTCGTGCCGGACGAGCCGGACCTTCGGATACCGATCGATCACCTCCGCCGTCGTGTCGCTCGACCCATCGTCCACCGCAATGACTTCGAACCGATCGATGCCAGCGGCAAGCAGCGTCTCGCCAAGAGCCAGGCACCGTTCGAGTGTCTCTCCCACAGCGTCCTGCTCGTTGTAGACCGGGATACAGATGGACAGCCCCTCCAGCGCCGGCACGGGGGCGGCAACGCCGCCAAGCGCGATGGCCGGGTGTGCGATCGTGTGCATGATGGAATTCCCCCGCAGCGGATGCCGAATGAGCCCGACGCCTTATCGTGTTGCCGACAGGTAGCTGTATCGGGGAGCTGACGCCGATTACGACGCTTTGAGCTGAACGGCGCTCGGGTCCAGTGGCCACGCACAGTCCTGGTCGACCTCAACTGCCACGGATCGCTGAAGCAGCGTGATGGACACGACCAGCCGGTTCCGCTTCTTGACGGCCGTGAGAATCCCCTCGGCGTCGTTCAACGGACCACCAACGATGCGAACACGCTGGCCTATTCGCAGAAAGGGCCAGGGTTGGAGCTCGAGCTGTGACTTGATAAGAATCTGAAGCGCGTCGATCTCGGCATCATCGATCGGCGCCGGTACGTGACCGATGCCAACGACGAACATCACGCCGGGAGTTTTGAGAATCGGGAGCCGCCGCTGCACGTCGAACCGTGCAAACACATATCCGGGGAAGAGCGGAAGCTCAACCTCCGCAACACGATCGGACCAGCGGCGACGCTGACGGTGCAGCGCGAGAAAGACATCGTAGCCCTTGCAGTGCAGCGAGTCCGCGACCACTCGTTCCCTGCGCGGCCGGACTCGAAGTGCGTACCATGGCTGGGGGATGTTCATCGACGCCGTCCTCCGCCGGGCAATCGTGTCGCCAGCGACTCGCTCGAACAAGCTACCGCCCCGTTACTCCCGGCCGGCCGAACCATTTTGGGGCCGCACGCGGAGTAATACTGGTCCTTGCTACGCCCGGAATCGGTTGCACTGCCCACGCCACCGAAGAGCATGAGACTTCCCTCAAGATTGGTCGCACCAAAGTCATTGTGATCAGTGCTTTGAAGGCCAATTCGAGTGACTGCCTTTACTGAATCTTTGGGCTGAAGTCTGGACCCGTGACGATAGAAGTCGTCAGATCGGCAGACATTTCAGCGTGTACGGGCGACAACGGCTGGACGCCACGTCAGTAACGAAACAACAGACAAGCTTGCAGTAACTTACGGTCGGAACGTTGTCTTCACGCCTCGGATCGATCAGGTCGGAGCCCGCCACCGATCGCCACTACCTTCGGAGAGCCGCCGCCAGGCCCGTCTCCCATATCGCGCCCGCTGATACCGGCAGTCTTGCGGAAGTCGAAGTCTCGACACACCTCGACGACGGTCGCAGAGTCCACCGAGGCCCTGCCCAACGCCATGCCCGTGACGAGCGCGTTGTCGCACAGCACGTTGATCGTCCGCGGCACGCCGTGCGAGTGCTCGTGGATGAGCACCACGGCCTCCCGGGTGAACAGCCGAGCGGCATGCCCGCCCGCACAGGAAATCCTCGAAGAGATGTACGCGGCCGTCTCCTGCAGGCTGAACGCCCTGATCTCGCACCGCAGCGCTACGCGCTGCTTGAGCTGACGGAGATCGGGCTCGTTCAGCCGATGGGCCAGCTCGGGCTGGCCGGCCAGTACGACCGGCAGCAGCTTGGTCGTTGCCGTCTCCATGTTCGCCAGCAGGCGAATCTCCTCGAGCAGCTCGTGGTTCAGCGCCTGCGCCTCGTCGACGATGAGCGCCACGATCTCGCCCCGTGCACGGCGCCGCTCGAGAACGGCTTCCAGCCCGTCGAGCATCCGCGCCTTGGATTCGGCCGCCCGTTCGCCGAGATCGAAGTAGCGTGCGAGGGTCTCGATGAACTCCTGGCGAGTCAGCGCAGGGTTTCGAATGTATGCGACCTTCACGTGCCGGCAGCGGTCGGAGGTAAGGGCCGCGGCGATCAGGGTCGTCTTGCCCGTTCCAGCTTCGCCGACGAGCAGGGTCGTCGCCTTCGCCGAAAACAGGCCGTATTCCAGATTACTGAGCGCCTCGCGATGCCCGTCGGTCAAGAACAGGAACCTGGGATTCGGGGTCAGCTCGAAAGGAAGCTCACGGAGGCCGAAGTGGCGCTGATACATCCGGTTACCCTCGTCACACTCTCCAGGCGCTGCGGTAGTCCTTGAACGGAACCCTGCAGTCGTGCTTGCGCAGAAAGTTCAGAAAACGCTTGTAGTCGCGCATTTCCATGTTGAAGAGCGCAAGCACGACCTTATAGCTGCCCCTGGCCTCCTTGAGGCCCATGTGCACAAGTTCACGCACGTTGCCACGAGTAATCTCGCGGTTCATATACAGCGGGTACACGGTGGCCCAGAAGGACTTCCCTTCGGCCACGAGCGCTTGGTAGAGATCGTCGGCAATGGTGTGCCGCCTTTCGCGCCTCGGCGTGTGCCCGAGCGAGGACGGCGGCATGACGGCCAGCAGATCCTCGACGCGTATCTCCTCGCGGTAGCCCGAGACGACGAGCCGTTCAACCATGTTTTCGAGCTCGCGGACGTTGCCCGGCCACGTGTGACCCGACAGCGCTCTGAGCGCGTCGGGAGACATCCGCACAACCCGGCCATCAGCTTCCCCATTGGGGCCGACAGAAGTGCCGGATGGCCCGCTGAATCGCTCGATGAAGTGCTCGACCAGCTCGGGAATGTCTTCCCGGTGATCCCGCAGCGGCGGCACGGCCACGTGAATGACATTCAGCCGGTAGTACAAGTCTTCGCGAAACTGCCCGCGGGCGATCAAGTCCCGCAGGTTGCGATTGGTGGCGGTGATTACCCGGACATCCGCGGTCGACCCGACGCTATGGGCGCCGATCTTCTGGATTTCGCCGGTTTCGAGGAAACGCAGCAGCAACCCCTGCATTCGCAGGGTCATCTCGCCGATTTCGTCCAGGAAGATCGTGCCGCGATCGGCCGCCTCGAACTTCCCCGGCCTGTCACTATGCGCGCCGGTGAAACTCCCCCGCACGTGGCCGAAGAGGTCGGATTCGAGCAACGACTCGGGCAGGCCCGCACAGTTGACGGGGACGAACGGAAACGACGATCTCGCACTGGAGGCATTGATGGCCCTGGCCACAATCTCCTTGCCGACGCCACTCTCCCCTGTAATCAGCACCTTCGCGTTCGACCGGGCGACCCGTTCAATCTCGCGGCGCAGATCGACCATGGCCGCGCTCTTCCCGATGAGGTTCGTCCGATCGTTCGCGTTCTTCATGGACGTGCCGGCGTCGCAGCGGATCCGCACACAATGGACCCGAAGTCGTACGCCAACAGCCGAGTCTGCAAGCCGATTTCCAGCACCCATTTCAAGGAAGGATCGACTTGCTATCTGTCTCTGACAGAACGGGAAACGTTGCGCTTGAGATACTCGTGGCTCTGCCTGTCCCGGTATACGCGAGCAGCGGTCAGATGAACAAAGTCGGACCGGATGTTGACTTCAGACGAAGCCGATCAGGACGCCACAATCTGATCCAGCTTGAAATGCAGCCTGGCCAGCGACACCTGATGCTCCGCGCACAGGGTCTGCAGCGCCCCGAGCCGACTGACGTCCATCAACGGCGTCGTCACGACCACGGCGTCGACCGCGCCGTTGGCGATCAGCGAGGCGAGGGAGGTGTAGTCGCCAAGTACCGGATACCCCTGCATCCGCAACCGGGCCAGCCGCGGGTCGTCGTCCACAAACCCCAGCAGCTTGTAGTCGTGGGCAGCGCCCTCAACGAGCTCGCGCATCGCCATCGCGGCGCCGTCCCCGACGCCGTAGATCACCAGGAGGCTGCCGCCGTGCCGACGCCGGCGGATGAACTCGCTCATGAGCCGGAACGACGCGCGCGTGACGCAGAGCATCAGCAGGAGCAGCACGGCGTCGATCGCAAACACCGTGCGCGAGTACGCGACGAAGCGGTACAGGCCGAGGATCACCATCATGGCCGCGACCGTGCCGATGACAATCCCCTTGGCAAAGACGACGGCGTCCATCATCCCAAAATGACGCCAACTGCCCTGATAGGCACCGACGGCATAGAGGGCGACGAGCTGGGTGGCCAGGACCACGGGCAGGGACTGCAGAAACTGCGGGTAGTTCGCCGCAAGCTGCGGGCCCTCGAACCGCAGGCGATAGGCCGTGTAGTACGACGACCCGACAACCGGCGCAGTTGGGATTCAATGCCCTCGAGGAGGAATCCCGCGGTCGGTTCGGACTTGGAAACGCTAGCCGGTACCTCGAGACGACAGGGATGATTGCTCCGTCTGTGCGGGCGGTTCCCGGATTTCGGAGACCCGAGTCACGATCGCATGCCCTGAGGCCCGCTGTTGCTCGCGAGCACGCCGACAGAACTCGCGAATATCATTTCCAGACGCGGCAAACAACGCCCTACGCACGGCGCGCACCTCGACGACGATCGGATCGTGCCACGGACCGGTCCTTTCAGGCGCGTCAGACATCGGAGTCCTCCATGAGCTCATCGGACCTGTGAGATCACCAAATCAAATATAGTGAGCGCCGTGTCTCCCACCATGTGAGCGTCAATTGCTGACGGCCTGCCACCACCACATCCCGACTGGGTCGACTCGCGAGGTAGCTGATCACACTCGTTTCGATGTAGACGCGCCGCTTCACACCCCGAATCGTACCCCCGGTTGGGCCTCTGGGGCACGACGAATCCAGTCTGATCTGCACGCGAGCAAGCGCTTCAAGGCAGACAGTCGATGTGCTCAATGCGGAACGGCTCAGTCCAGCGCCTCGTCGGCTCCGGCGCACCGAGCACCAGAAAGCGGGCATCGAATCGGGCCTGAAGCGCCTGGTAGCCGATTACGAGACGTTGGGGACGGCCAGCGGCTGAAGTGCACGTCGTGGGCGACGCCGTCCTACGATGCGGTCACAATCTGATCCAGCTTGAAATGCAGCCTCGCCAGCGCCACCTGATGCTCCGCGCAGAGGGCCTGCAGGGCGCCGAGCCGACTGACCTCCATCAGTGGCGTGGTGACCACGACGGCGTCGACCGCGCCGTTGGCGATGAGCGAGGCGAGCGACGTGTAGTCGCCCAGGACGGGGTAGCCCTGCATCCGCGACCGCGCCAGCCGCGGGTCGTCGTCCACGAACCCGAGCAGCTTGTAGTCGTGGGCGGCGCCCTCGACGAGCTCGCGGACCGCCATCGCGGCGCCGTCCCCGACGCCGTAGATCACCAGGAGGCTGCCGCCGTGCCGACGCCGGCGGATGAACTCGCTCATGAGCCGGAACGACGCGCGCGTGACGCAGAGCATCAGCAGGAGCAGCACGGCGTCGATCGCAAACACCGTGCGCGAGTACGCGACGAAGCGGTACAGGCCGAGGATCACCATCATGGCCGCGACCGTGCCGATGACAATCCCCTTGGCAAAGACGACGGCGTCCATCATCCCGAAATGACGCCAGCTGCCTTGATACGCACCGACCGCGTACAGAGCGATGAGCTGAGCGGTCAGGACTACGGGCAGGGACTGGAGAAACTGCGGGTAATTCGGGCTGAGCTGCGGGCCCTCGAACCGCAGGCGATAGGCCGTGTAGTACGCCAGCGGAATGAGAATCATGTCGAGCAGCACTTCCGCGACGCGGCGCTTGTACATGAAGTCCGTGACGAGGGGCGTCAGGGCCTGATGGCGCAGGACGGCGAGGTCGGCCCCCTCGTAGACGCGGATGCGAGCCAGATAAACGGAGAAGATGGCCAGCGCCACGACAAGGGCGAGCGCGGCGATGATGCCCCAGCTCGCGTCCCTCGTCTGAACCAGGACCGAAATCACCCCTGCAGCTCCGGCCAGAAGCCAGAGCGTGGCAACGGCTCGCTTTTCAGACATCCCCATCGCCACGAGCCGATGCGAGGTGTGGTCCCGCCCACCCTGCGACGGCAGACGACCCGACAGCAGGCGCACGGCCGTCACGAACGCGGTGTCGAAGATGGGAATCAGCAGGAGCAGCACCGGCGCCGCCACGGCGGACAGCGCCCAGGTCCGGCTGCCCGACTGGGGCCGGGCCAGGACCGTCATCGCCGCCAGGTTGAGACCGAGAAACAAACTTCCAGCGTCGCCCATGAAAATCGACGCGGGCGAAATGTTGTAAACGAGGAAGCCGGCCGTCGCTCCAAGCAGCGCCGCCAGGTACAAGGCCAGGGGCGTGACGCCGGTGTCGTTGACGAGCGCCATCAGCAGAAAGACGCCGGCAACGAGCGTGGTGCCGGCACACAGGCCATCCATGTTGTCGAGCAGATTGAGCGCGTTGGTCACACCCACGAGCCAAATGAGCGTCAACATCGCGTCGCCGACCAGCGAGTCGGTCCAGCCGAGGCGAAACCCGAAGAACAGCAGCATCGACGCCACCGAAATCTGCGTGATGAGCTTCGTCAACGGCGTGAGCGACAGCACATCGTCGGCCGCACCGAACAGGGCGATCAGCGCTGCCGCAGTCATGAGCTCCCACATGTGGGGCTGATATTCGACGGTCAGGCCGATGCCCAGCGTCGCGACCGATATCGCCACTCCTCCGAGCAGCGGCGTCGGAGACTGGTGCCAGCGATCTTCTTTGGGCTTTGCGACGATGCCCAGGCGGGCTGCCACCGCCCTGCAGACACGCGTGAGAACGAGCGCCAGGACGGCCGAGCCGATCAGGTACTTCGCGATGTCGAACACGAACAGCTTGAAATACTAGTCTGTGACGCTGTTCATTTCATTGGCTACCTGGCCGCCTCATCTGGACGGCTTGTCATGTGTCGTGTGACGGATTGGTCGCGTGGTCGTTTCGCATAATCAGGACAGATATTTGGCCCGCCCGGACACTTATTTGGCTGGCTAGTCATCTACTTCGCCATCTGGGCGGACCGGAGGATCCGGAGGATCGGTCGAGGACTGTCCGGTCGTTCGGTCAGATGAAATGAAGTGGCCTGCTGGCGAGAAGGTCACGTGTCAGATTCAGCGACTCAGTGACGATTGAGCCGACGCACCAGCTTCCATGCGACCAGCTGACCAGATGACAGGGCCAGCCCCCCCGATGGCCGTCCGATCAGAGGAACGAGCGGCGCCGATCGGGACGTCGCCGAGCGAGCCCGCGCCCCACTGCACGCTGAAATGCGCCGTGTACGAAGAGCTCGACGTCCTTATGAGCCACGTGCCGTCGCCGGGACGCCAGACGGCTATGTCCGACCGGCCATCGCCGTCGAAGTCCAGCGCGAGAGGCACGTCGTTCAGGCTGCCCGAGCCCCACTGCACGCTGAAGTAACCCACGTAGCCCGACCCTGAGGTCTTGACGTGCCAGTTGCCGTCGGCCGCGCGCCAGACCGCAATGTCGCTACGGCCGTCACCGTCGAAGTCCCCAGCGATCGGCAGGTCGCCGAGCCATCCGTAGCCCCATTGCTCCGTGAGGGATTCAACATAGTTGCTGCTGCTCGTGCGAATGTGCCACGTGCCCTCGCCCGGCCGCCAGACCGCGATGTCGGCGCGATGGTCGCCATCGAAGTCGCCAACGACGGGCCGGTCCATGAGGCCGGCGACGCCCCACTGCACCGCGAACACGCGCGACGAGGCACCGGAAGTCTTGACGTGCCAGATGCCATCGCCCGGCCGCCAGACGGCGAAGTCGGCAGCGCCGTCGCCGTCGTAGTCGGCCGGGACCGGCACATCGTGGAGTGTGCCGGCGCCCCACTGCACCACGAGAGTGTCGCGGTACTCCGACCGCGATGTCTTGACAAGCCAGTTGCCGTCGCTCGGCCGCCAGACGGCGACGTCGTTCGCGCCATCGCCATCGTAATCGCCGACGACGGGGATGTCGCCCGGCTCACCCAGCTGGACGGAGAACACGCTCTGGTAGCCGCCGCTCGAATTCCTGACATGCCACCAGCCGTCGCCGGCCCGCCACACCGCGATCTCGGCGCGCCCGTCCTGGTCAAGGTCGGCGGCACGCGCAGCAGGAGGGCTGGAGCCGATCGACTCTTCTCCGCTGGTGAGGGGACTGCCACCGCCCCCAGCCACAAAGGACACCTCTGCCGAGTATCCGCTGAACAGGCCCCAGGCGTTGTACGCCCGCACGGCCACGAAGTACTGCTGGCCGCTCGTGAGATTCAGCAGGTCCATGTACGTCCGGTTCCCGACGTCCTGACTCCACGTGTAGCTTCCCGACAGCACGCCCCAGTGGACCATGTAACCCGTCGCGTTCGACCACCCGTTCTCGTCCCACGCCACTCGGACGGGCTTGGCGGCCGCGACCGTCGGCAGCAGCGCGCCCAAGAGCAGGGCCAGGGAGAATCGCGTCAAAGTTACGCGCATGTACACTCCGGCTTTACACTTCTGCACTACCGAGCCAAGATGGCTTCGGGAAGGGGCTGCAAGGACGAGTCCCTCAGTCAGTACGGATAACTGATGTAAACAAAGGCTTTACCTTGTGAGAACCTGCGAGAGTCGAGGGCATTCTGACCGTCTTGTAATCGCCAAGTCAACCCTGTCCACCAGCCCGTGCGCGCGGAGGAGGCATGTTGGGTGCCCAGGCGTCACAAGGTCCTCGGTCCAGAGCGTGCCGCACTGGATCGTTGGTGCAGGGGAGATCCCTACGGATTTGTCGACAACGCGCTCGACGATATCACCGGTTTCGACCACGTCATGATGCTGGAGCGTTGGGTTGCGCACGACCGATCTGCGCGGCCGACTACGCTCGGCGCTTCTTCGTCAGCGGCTCGACATCCTCTAGGAGGCGGTGCGCCGCCACCGCTCGCACCGACGGGGCTAGCGGAAACGTTTCGGCGCCGGCATGCAGGACGTCGAGGCGAGCCAAGCCCAGATCCGAGAGCGCATGCCGCATCGATGGTGTCAGGCCCGGCGCAGTCGTGCGCTTGATTTCGAAGCCAAGCCGTCGCGTCCCATCGACCACGAGCAGGTCCAGTTCGGCACCAGTGTGCGTTGCCCAGAAGTAGCACTGATCGGATCGCGCACCGAGCCGCTGTATCAACGCTTCGACCATGAAGCCTTCCCACGACGCGCCGACCTTCGGGTGGCGTTCGAGGTGACTGAGGTCGTCGATGTCGAGCAGGATGTGGAGCAGGCCGCTGTCCCGGACGTAGACCTTCGGCGATTTCACCTGCCGCTTGGCGAGGTTCTCGGCCCACGGACGAAGTACCCGCAGCATGAACGTGGCGTCAAGGGCTTCGAGATAGCGCCGCACCGCGTGATGGGACACGCCGAACGATCGACCGAACTCCGAGGCGTTCCAGATCTGGCCGTGGCAGTGGGCAAGCATCGACCAGAACCGCTCCAGCGTGACCGAGGGAATACCGATGCCGAGTTGTGGGACATCCCGCTCAAGGAACGTACGGACGAAGGTTCGACGCCAGTTCGTACTCTCGCCGTTCGAGCGCGCCGTAAACGCGCGCGGAAAACCCCCCCGAAGCCAGAGCCGGTCCAGGGCGTTCGCGCCGACCTCCTCAATTGTCAGGCCCGGCAACTCGTGAAAGGCAATCCGACCGGCCAGCGATTCGGCACTCTGGCCCAGAAGCGCCGGTGCAGCGCTCCCAAGAACCAGAAAACGAGCAGGGGTGCGAGGCCGGTCCGCCAATACGCGGAGGGCCGGGAACAGGTCGGGGCGCCGCTGGATCTCGTCGAGCACGACGACGCCCCCCAGTGGGCCCAGCGTCAGCTCCGGGTCACTGAGGCGGGCCACATCAGCGGCGCGCTCGAGATCGAAGTACTCCGAACGGCGAGCCTCGCCCGCGAGCTGCCTGGCGAGAGTGGTCTTGCCGACCTGACGTGCTCCGAGGAGGGCCACGACCGGGTTGCGAGCGAGAAGGCGGTGCAGGGCGGCCTGGTGGCTGGCACGGGCGATCATATCGATCGACACTACCATGAAATCTGGATCATTGTCGTCCACTTTTCATGGTGCCGGCACCTGGGGTCTCGCGGCTGGGCCCACCCGATCCGCGAAACCGGTCGGCTGCTCGCGGACTCACGCGACGCCCTTCAGGCCGTCTAGCTGACGCAACCTGACGCTGATGAGGTTCCACCTGGCGCTCTTCTGGTCCACCACGGCATCCGCCGCGAAGTGGTACACGATCCGCCACGTCCGGTCGGTGTCGCCGGCCGCAACTTGTGACAGGCGGCCCCGATGATCGGCATGGGCGTCGCAACCACGCCAGCGGCTTGTCGCGCGGGCTCACGGAAGGCAACATAGGTCATACCTGACATACTGGCAAGCGCAGACTGCTCCCGAACTGCACTTGTGTCGCCGCGGCTTTCAGCGATCAGCTTTCAGCGATCAGCTTTTCAGCCGTCAGCTGTCTCTCAGCCCACATGACAGGCTGAGAGCTGATAGCTGACAGCTGTTTGCAGCGGACATCTCGACGGTGCGATGATGAGCCGCCCCGGCCGAAACGCGTTCAATCGGTGCTCGGCGGGTATCGAGAAGCGCTACGATCCGGATCGGTCGTCGCGATACCCGAAGCAGGCGGCCTGCGCCCCGCGGAGATCTGCTCGTGCTTCGAGACCGACGGACGCGATGAATCGGGAGTGAGCGACTTGGCGACCCGCTCGTGAAAATCCTTCGCGTCATCGCTCGCCTCAACATCGGAGGGCCGGCCAGACACGTCATCCTGCTCAACCGCGGGCTCGCCGGCGCGGGACACTCGACCGTGCTCGTCCACGGGCTCGTGGGACCAGGCGAAGCAGGGCTGGAACACCTTGCGGCGCAGGAGCAGCTCCAGACGATCAGGATTCCCGAGCTGGGCCGCCGGGTCAGCCCGTTCAACGACGTCCGTGCGCTCCTTCATCTCGTCGCGCTGCTGTTCCGCGAGTCGCCGGACGTCGTCCACACCCACACAGCCAAGGCCGGGACACTGGGACGGATC
>CAZCEL010000041.1:0-18121 GCA_964497175.1 uncultured Bifidobacteriaceae bacterium | reverse complement strand
CACCTTTTGAGCACCCACGCCTCTGGAATACGGCGGTTTCATTCGGAGATATGCACGTTCGGATTCGGTTCGGGACCGAGGGGTCGGAGGTTCAAATCCTCTCGCCCCGACCAAAATCAACCGGTCGATTCCGGGCATTCACGCCCAATTCCGAGCTTCCTGACGGCTTCCCACGCCGTCGCTCGGTCCCGCCGCCCTCACGAGCCACCCGCAGCTACCGCCGCATCATGCCGCGCCCGCCCATCATCTGCTGATGCATCTGGCCCATGCGTTCGTGCGTGGCCTGGTTCTGCCGCACCAGCTCGTTCACGACTGCCGCCATCGCATTGATCTTGGCTTCGCCCGTAGCCGCATTCATGTCCTTGACGAGCGCATCAAGCTTCGCGTCAGACATCTTCATCTGAGCCATCATCTGCTCGTGCATCTTCATCATCTCGGCCATGCCGGGCTGGGGCTGAGCCGGCGTCTGCGGCGCAGGATTCTGAGGTGTGCCCTGCCAGGCCCCGACACCTAGCCGGGTGATTCCAGAGCCAACCACGACGAGCGCGGATACCGCCGTCACGAGCGCAATACGTTTGATCATGGAATACCTCCGGTTCGTCGACCGACAGTAGGCCGAGGCGGAGTCGTGCAACAGCCGTGAAGAAGGCAGCCTCCGTAGAGGATAGCCCTCTATCCGCACAGGCCGTCGCGCTTGCGAAGGATGTCCCGCAACCACCATTCCTGCCTCTCGTAGATCCGAACAAACCGGGACAACAGGTCGAGCGTGCCTGGATCGTTGTGCTCATCGGCGCTCCTGGCTGCGGCTCGCATCTCCTTGATGACGATCAGCGCGTTGCGATCGGCTTCGTCAATCATGTCGTGCATCGTCGCATGGGCCGCGGCAGTGGCGACCGTGGCGAGATCGGCAAGCTCGATCAGATGCGCCGGCGGATCCGGACCGATCATACGGACACGCTCGGCCAGCTCGTCAACGCTCTCGAGAACCTCCTGGGCGAATTCGTCGAACATCAGATGGAGGTCGCGAAAGAGCGGGCCATAGGTCTGCCAGTGATAGTGCTTGTAGTTGGTGTAGAGCACGAAGGCGTTGGCGACCTGGCGCCGCAGGCCCTGGACAACCGGACTGTCCAACGAGTTCTCGACGGTGAGCTCACCGACCGCGACCTTGGGATCGGGAGGATGCCGCTTGGTCCCGGTAGCCATCGAATCGCTCCTTGCGTGACCCGCCCACACAGGTCGGTGTGGACTGGATGCGATCGTACGGCAGCAGACATCGTGCCGGCCGCGGCGCTCAGACATCGGCGAGATTCGGAACGGGCTGCCGGAAACCTGGCGGATTCCGCCGGACAAGCGCCAGGCCGCAACCGGTCGCGTCGCCGACGATCGCCCCTTCCGTGGGGGTGATGGCGGGGGGATGCTGGCTGAACGTCATGCCTGTCACCTGAGCCGCCGGAGCGAGCCGAGGCCGTCGCCGCCCTGACCGGCATTCGAGCGGCCACACTGTGCGCGGCGCCCGCTCCGGCACGTAGCCGTCGAAGTTCGACGTGCCGTCATCCACACCGCGCGGCGACCGCGTCAAGAAGGTCGACTGCAGGCCGCGGTGGAGGCCTACGCGCGGGCGAGCAGTTGCTCGATCGACTGGTCGCGATGCAGTCGCCCAATCGTGTCCGCGATTAGTGGGGCAACATTCACAACTTGAAAGTGTGCAGGAAGCTCGCTTGCGGCCTCCACGCTGTTGGTGCCAATCAGCTGCCGGATCGGCAGCGCCCGCAGGCGTGCGACGGCAGGACCCACCAACAGCGCATGCGTGGCGACGACCGATACATCGGGCCTGCAGCCGGCCTCGAGAAGGCCCGTCACCGCCGCCCCGATGGTGGCGCCGGTGGAAATCATGTCGTCGACGACAATCGGGGGGCGGTCCTTGACGTCACCGATGATGCTTCGAAGCAGCACCTGGCACCCGCTGACGCGCGTCTTGTGCAGCACCACGACGGGTACGGGCAGAAACGATTGGTACCGCTCGGCCAGCTTCACGGCGCCAAGATCGGGGGCGACAATCACAGAATCAGCGGTCGCGCGAACGGCCTCGGCCAACAGCCTGGTGGCACTGAGGTGCTCGATCGGAATCCCGAAGAACCCTTCGATCTCTGGCGTGTGGAGGTCGACTGCGACCACCCGCGAGTAGCCGGCTTGTTCGATGAGACTGGCGACGACTCGAGCGCCAACCGCCTCGCGGCCGGCGGCCCGCCGATCCTGGCGGGCATAGCCGAAGTACGGCACGACGGCCGTGAGGCGGGCCGCGCCAGCGCGGCGGAGGGCGTCGGCCAGAAAGAGCAGCTCCATCAGGTGTGCATCAACCGGTTGGCTGGTCGGCTGAATTACATAGACGTCGTGGCCGCGGACGCTCTGTTCGATCTCGACGCGCAGCTCTCCGTCGGCGAAGCGCTGGATCAGGCGCTCGCACGGCTTCATCCCCAGCTCTCGGGCGATGCTCGTCGCGAGAGAAACGTTGGCCGAGCCAGCGATTACCGTCAACGTCATGGCTTGAGGCGGTAGCAAGCGTCGTGCCTCGGGAACGCGTACATGTCGATGCCGGGTGGAGCTGGCGAACAATCCGGGCGCAATGACGGAGCGTCGTCGGCCCGTTCGGCGATGCGTCTGGCCCTCGACTTCCAGGCGGCACCTTCCTTGCGCGCGGTCGATCAAGGGAGAGCGGATGATGGCTTTCGAGAATCGGGCGCAGGCTGGGCAGATGCTGGCTCGCCGCTTGGAAAAGTACCGAGGGCAGCGCCCACTGGTGCTGGCGATCCCTCGTGGCGCCGTGCCGATGGCAAAGATCGTCGCCGACGCGTTGAATGGTGAAGTGGACGTCGTGCTCGTCCGGAAGCTTCGCGCACCCGGGAACCCGGAGTTGGCGATCGGATCCGTCGACGAGACGGGCACCGTCTATCTGGATCCCGATACGCGGGATTTGTGGGACAAGCCGTATCTCGAGGCTGAAAAGACGATCCAGCTGGCCATGCTGCACCAGCGGCGGCACCAGTATCAGCCCGCGGGGGCGCCGCTCGAGGCCGCCGGCCGCGTCGCCGTCGTGCTGGATGACGGCATTGCGACGGGATCGACGATGATCGCTGCGCTGAGGGCCGTCCGAGCACAACACCCGGCCACGCTGGTCGCCGCCACCGCCGTGGCTTCTGCCCAAGCGTTGCGTCTCATTGGTCCGGAAGCCGACGAAGTCGTCTGCCTCGAAACGCCTGCGATTCTGTACGCGATCGGCTCTCACTTCCGCGACTTTTCGCAGGTGTCGGATGCAGAGGTTGTTGCAACGCTTCGGGAAGCCCGGCGACGGCGGGTGTCAGCTGACGCGAGCGCCTGACGCCGAGCGCCGCGTCAACGGCGCGCAGTAACCAGGAGCGGCACCGCCGTCGGCCGGCAGCGGCTTCCCGACCCAGTCGATACGCAGAATGCGATGAGTCAAGCTGTGCCGGAGACCGTGGCGGACGTGCTCGAGGCGTTTCGGCGCGCGTTCGCGCTCGGCTGCAAGGGCATCACGGTCTATCGCCATGGCGCCAAGGCCGGCCAGGTGTTGACGCCCGTGCGGACTTCGTCGGTGGGTCCCGACTGTCCGGGCGCTCTCGAATCTGCCGAGGGAGCCACGCTCTGTCGGGCCTGTGGGTTCTCGAGCACGTCGTGAAAAGACGGCACACGAGGAAGCCGCTGGCGGGATGTACGGGTGGGTGCATGGGGCGGGTCAGTAGCTTCCGCCGCGCTCGAATCGTCCGGTCTTCTCGATCAGGTGGATGCGATAGATGGACGCATGTCCGTTTCCGCTGCGGACGCGCGTTTCACCTTCGGCGAGCGTTTCAGTAGCGGTCGGCGTCGTCTCGCTGACAATCAACGGCTGCAAACGCACACGCAGGCGAGCCAGTGCCGCGGTCGTATCATCGCCACGCAGTTCTTGGAAACGTCCCCATGCGATGACACTGCGCCAGTTGGCTAGATTCTCAATGTGGTCCACCTCAACGCAGACCCAGGGGTTCTCGTGCATCATCCGGATCTTCAGCCCGTCGGCTGACTGAATCAGCAAGCCTTCGCCGTCGTAGGCGTACGTCACCGGAACCACATACGTACGGCCCTGGGCGTGGCAGCCGAGCCGGGCCACCACCTCGCTTCTGAGCAGATCTTCAATCTCGGCAGGAGAAAGAGTTCCCAGCATCCTATGAGGCACCGTGCAAATAAGGCACCACGACGGTGCCGAGGGGTTCCAACGGACCTGCCGGCTTTCCGACAACCGCTCGCGGCGATTGCGTGTGACCACGTCCCATCCAGCGTCTGGCGGCTGGTATTGCAATTGCGTCGTCGTTTGCTGGAAACATAGGAGGCGAGCAGACCTCGTCACCGGCGAGTGGGTCGAAGTCCGTGAATCGGCGGCAGGCACCATCCACGGCGCTGCGGCGGCGCGTCCAGCAGCTCCGCGCTGCCATCCGAGCGCACGACTATCGGTACTACGTGCTGGATCGGCCGACGATCTCCGATGCGGAGTACGACCGATTGTTCGCAGAATTGGTGCGCCTCGAAACCGCGCATCCCGGGCTCGTCACTCCCGATTCGCCCACACAACGCGTCGCAGGCGGGCCGCTGCCAGCCTTTTCGACCGTTAAGCATCTGGCCCCGATGCTCAGCCTCGAGTCGGTCACCGACCCCGAGGCGGTCCGCCGCTTCGACGAGCGCCTCCGGGGAGCCGTCCACGACAAGCCAGTGCAGTACGTCGTGGAGCCTAAATTTGACGGGCTGTCGCTCGAGCTCGTGTATCGACATGGCGTCCTCCTGCGGGCGTCGACTCGCGGGAATGGCGGGCACGGCGAGGGTGTTACAGAGAACGTCAAGACGATTCGATCGGTGCCGTTGCGGCTGCGTGGCGAGGCCGTGCCGCGCCTGCTCGCCGTGCGCGGTGAGGCGATCATGCGAATCGGCGACTTCCGGATCTTGAACGATCGCCTGGAGCGGCAAGGAGACGCGCCATTCGCGAATCCCCGCAACGCCGCTGCCGGCTCGATCCGGCAGCTGGATCCCCGCGTGACGGCCAGGCGTCGCCTGGATGTCCTCGTCTACGACATTCTGCACATGGAGGGCGGACCGCGCCTGGCCGACGGCATGAGCGTCATTCGGGGGCTCATGGCCTGGGGACTCCACGTCAGCCCATACGCGCGGGTGTGTTCGGGTCTTGACGGCGTGTTCCGGTATCACGAGGAGATGGCGCGTCGTCGCGAGTCGCTCCCATACGAAATCGATGGCATCGTCATCAAGGCCGGCGACCTCGCAGTGCGGAAGCGCCTGCAGGCGACGGCCCGGCATCCACGCTGGGCGCTGGCCTACAAGTTCGCCGCGCGCGAAGCGCAGACCACCATCGAGAACATCGTCGTTCAGGTGGGGCGCACGGGCGTCTTCACGCCGGTGGCGATCCTGCGGCCGGTGCAGATCGGCGGGGTCACGGTCACCCGGGCGACCCTGCACAACCGTGAGGAGATCGCGCGGAAGGACGTCCGGATCGGTGATGTCGTCCTCGTCGTTCGAGCCGGGGACGTGATCCCGGAGATTGTGGAACGCGTTGCTCACGCCGGTGCCAGGCGGCCTCCACCCTTTGCGATGCCGGCGCGCTGTCCTGCGTGCCACAGACCGGTGGTGCACGAGGGCCCATTCGACCGCTGCCGGAGCGGTCTGGCTTGCCCCGCGCAACTGAGACGCACGATTCAGCACTTCGCGTCGCGCGACGCGCTCGACATTCGTGGGCTCGGCCCGGAGACAGTCGACGCGCTGGTGTCCCACGGTCTGGTGCGCACGGTGGCCGATCTCTTTGCCTTGACCCGGGACGAGCTGATCCCGCTCGAGCGATTCGCCGACGTGTCGGCGGCGAACCTGCTCAAGGCGATCGACCGCGCGAGACACCCGCCGTTGTGGCGGTTCCTGCACGCGCTCGGCATCCCGGGCGTGGGCGCACAGACCTCGCGCGAACTGGCCGACCATTTTGGCACGCTAGGCCGCCTGCAGTCGGCCGATGAGGCGTCCCTGGCGGCGGCGCCCGGCGTCGGACCGGAGGCGGCTCGCGATGTGGTCGAGTTCTTCAGCCGCCGATTCAGCCAGCGCGTCATCGACCTGTGCCGGCGCCGGGGCGTGCGGGTCGAGGCATCGGCTGCGGTACGCCGCGGGCCGCTGACGGGCAAGATCGTCGTCTTCACCGGCGGGCTCGAAACGATGACTCGCGAGCAGGCCGAGGAGCGAGCGCGCGCGGTCGGCGGGCGCACCTCGCGCAGCGTCAGCGCCGAGACCGATCTTGTCGTGGCGGGGCGCGAGCCTGGCTCGAAGTACTCGAAGGCCCGCGCGTTGGGCGTGCGCGTCATCGACGAAGGGCAGTTTCAGCGGCTGGTCGGAGCGCACCCCTGAGGACGGCCATGGAGAACATCGAGATCGCCAAGACGTTCGAGGAGGTGGCTGACCTTCTCGAGATTCAGGGGGCCAATCCCTTCCGGGTTCGCGCGTATCGAAACGCGGCTCGCACGATCGGCACGCTCGGCACGCCGGTTGAGACGCTTCTGAAACGGGACGATCGGGCGCTTCAGCAGCTGCCTGGCATCGGCGCAGATCTCGCCGGCAAGATTGCCAGAATGTGCCGTACGGGCGAGATGACGCTGCTGGCCCAGCTCACGCGCAGGACGCCAGAGAGTCTCGTCGCGATGTTGCGGATTCCCGGCGTCGGCCCCAAGCGCGCCAATCTCATCTACAAGAAACTGCACGTGAAGACGCTGGACGAGCTCGAGAAGGCGGCACGGGCGGGCCGGCTGTCCAAGCTGCCCGGCATGGGCAAGACGCTCGAACAAGGCATTCTGCGCGGCATCGGTCAGGACAAGGCGCATGTGGCCCGGGTGGCTCTCGCCGAGGCAGAGGCGTACGTGCGTCCGCTTGTCGAGCAGCTGCGGGCGGCGCCGGGCTCGGAGCAGGTCGACGTAGCGGGCAGCCTTCGACGGCGACGCGAGACGGTTGGCGACCTCGACATTCTCGTGGCATCCAGCGATGCAGCGGCAGCCGCCGAGGCCTTCGTCACCTATCCTGACGTCAAACGGGTGCTCGCACGTGGCGAGACGAAGTGCTCGGTCGTCCTGCGCTCCGGCCTTCAGGCCGACCTCCGCGTGGTGCCCCGATCGTCGTACGGCGCGGCGCTGCACTACTTCACGGGATCGAAGCCGCACAACATTGCCGTCCGGCTGCTCGGCGTCAAGCGGCGCTTGAAGATCAACGAATACGGCATCTTCCGCGGCAGGCGACAGATTGGCGGGCGGACCGAGGAAGAAGTCTTCGAGGCCGTCGGCCTGCCGTGGATTCCTCCCGAGCTCCGCGAGAACCGCGGGGAAATCGAGGCGGCCCGTCGAGGGCGGCTGCCAACGCTCGTCGAGCTCGTCGACATCCGGGGCGATCTGCAGATGCACACCGATGCGACCGACGGCAAGAATACGCTGGCCGAGATGGTCGAGACCTGTGCGACCCTGGGCTACGAGTACATCGCGATCACCGATCACACCAAGGCCGTCCGCGTGGCGGGCGGTCTGACGCGGGCGGGCTTCCACAAGCAGTTGCGAGCGATCGACGCGGTTCGAAGGCGCGTGCCCGCACCCTTTGTGCTCAAGGGCGCCGAGGTTGACATCCTCGAGGACGGATCGCTGGATCTGGATGAGGAGACGCTGCGCGAATTCGATGTCGTGCTCGTGGCCGTCCACTCCCGATTCAACATGTCCAAGGTCGAGATGACGCGACGCATCGTTCGTGCGCTGCAGCACCCTCGGGTCCACATCCTCGGCCATCCGACGGGCCGGCTGATCGCGAGGCGCGAGCCCTATCCCGTGGACATGCCTGAAATCGTCAAAGTCGCACGCGATCACGGCGTGCTCCTGGAGCTCAACGCACAGCCCGATCGGCTGGATCTGAACGACCTCCACGTCCAGATGGCGCGGGAGGCGGGCGTCAAGGTCGTGATCAACACAGATGCGCACCGGACCCAGGAGCTCGAGTGCATGCGATACGGCGTCGATCAGGCACGGCGCGGCTGGTGCGAGGCAAAGGACGTCGCGAACACGTACCACCTGACGGCATTCAAGAAGCTGCTCGAACGGTGATGAGGCGCCGCCGCGATTCTTGGGGGCGCGGGAAACCGTCGCCCACGATCGCGGGTGCCGGACGGGCGGCGGCGATCGTGGGAGCAATGAAGCGATGCCAGTGGACAACGATGGCATCGCTCATGCTTCACGCACTAGCAGCGGCCGCCTCTTGCCCGCGTTGAAGGCCTTGGAGCGGCACGGGCGGCACTTCCGGGTGTAACGGGGTTCTCGCGTGTGATGACGAAGCGACGCCGAACATCGGAGAGACCGGGAACACCTGGTGAGTCACTGGTCGATTGGCGCGAGCCCGCACGCAACATGCATGTCCTCGATTGGCGTGAGCGCGCGCATAACTTCGGCCTCATTCCGATCGACGATCACGGCGCGATAGAGCCGCCGGCCGTCGAGCCCCCTGCACGGCTCCTGGAGGAGGAGGAGCCTGAGGCGTTCGACAAGCAGCCGATCGACGAGGCCGAGCGGGAGGCGCTGGAGCCCGAGGAGGTCGAAGAACCACCCGAGGCCCGGCTACCGCAGGACGAGCTCGACCTGGTGCGCGTGTACCTGAAACACATCGGCCGGCGGAAACTCCTGACCGCGCAGCAGGAGCAAGAGATCGGTCGCACGATCGAGGTGGCACGCGGCGACCTGCTGGGCGAGCTGGCGGAGGTTCCTGCGGCCAGGCACACGCTGCTCTCACTGGCCGATGCGGTCCACCGTCAAGCCGTGCCGGCAGCCGAGCTCATCCTGTTGCCCGACGGCGGGGAGCTGAAACCGGAGCGGATCGATCCAGTCCTGCGGGCCTTCGCGCGTGTGCGCCGGCTGGAGCGACAGCTCGAGGTGTACCAGGAACGGATCGCAAACCGCCGGTCGACGGCAGCGAGCCGGGCCAGAGTCGGGAAGGACATCGAGCGCGTGCGGGAGTCGATGCGAGCGGCCCTTCGCGGTTTGCCAATTCGCCCTTCAGTCGTTGACGACGTGGTGGCCGAGCTCGGCCGCCTCGATCAGCACTTCGAACATGCCGAGAAGATGGCCATCGGCCCCGAGCGCGCCGCGAAGGTCCGCGCGCTCCAGGTGCGCGCCGGGCTGGTACGTCGAACGTTTCGGAAGCGGCTTGCCCGCATCCGCGAGAAGGAGCAGGCGCTTCTGGAGGCGAAACATCAGCTCGTCGAACCCAACCTGCGCCTTGTCGTGTCCATCGCGAAGCGATACCTCGGCCGCGGCCTCTCACTGCTCGATCTGATCCAGGAAGGCAACATCGGCCTCATGAAGGCGGTCGACCGGTTCCAGTACCGTCGCGGCTTCAAGTTCTCGACCTACGCGACCTGGTGGATCCGCCAACAGGTCGGGCGCGCTGTGGCCGACTACGGACGGACGATCCGGCTGCCCGTCCATATCATGGAGTCCCTCAACAAGCTGACCCACGCGCACACCAATCTCTTCAAGGAATTGCGCCGCGAGCCCCGTCCGCACGAGCTTGCCGCGCGTGTCGGCATGCCCGTCGGCAAGGTCGAGTTACTGCTCGATGCGGCCAGGTACCCGACATCGCTCGAGGCCCCGATCGGCGAAGGCGAAGACACGCCGCTGGGCCACCTGGTCCGCGATGTAGCCAGCCGCTCACCAGAAGAAGAGGCCATGCGCGGCGAGCTTGCCGCCGAGGTCGAGCGCGCAATGGATCCACTGAGCGAGCGTGAGCGAGAGGTGCTCCGCCTCCGACACGGCCTGGGCCTGGACCGTGAGCTGACCCTCGAGGAGATTGGGCGCCGCCTATCGATTACGCGCGAGCGCGTCCGTCAAATCGAAGCCAAGGCCATGGCCAAGATCCGTGCCGCACGAGACGCGGCTTGATCCGATCGGATGCATTGGACGCACCCCGCCGCGCCTTCGACAACGGCGAGCCGGCTCTCGAAGAACGGACTCAGAACATCCCGTGCGCCGGCGCCTCCAGCCGCCCCTGAAACCATCCCATCAACGTGATGCCGATGGTACGTCTTGGTCTCTCCGCCGAAAGCTCGGCTTCAATCGCTCCGGCTCCTGCCACGACGTGGCTGTCGGTGAGGATCGGCGCACAACTTGACGGCCCGTTCCAGATCGGGCACTATTCAAGTATACATTTGAGTATTTGATGTGGCCACACGTCGCCCCTCTTCGCTCAAGACGGTGATTTACGAACAGATCGCGCGCATCGGGAAGGCGGCCGCCAGCCCGAGCCGGCTCGAGCTCCTCGATCTGCTGTCGCAGGGCCCGCGCACCGTCGAAGCCCTGGCCCGGCAGACGGGCCAGAGCGTAGCGACGACGTCGCACCATCTGCAGGTGCTTCGGCGCGCCCGCCTGGTCGAGGCGCAGAAGAGAGGCTTGTTCGTGACGTACCGCCTGGCGGACCAGCAGGTAGGCGGCTTCTTCCTCCATCTGCGCGGGCTGGCGGAGTCTCGGCTGGCCGAAATCGCGCAGGTCACGCGGCAGTACTTGCAGGAGCGTCGCGCCATGGAGGCCGTTCGCACCGATGACCTGGTGCGCCGGGTTCGCGCGGGCCATGTGACGCTCATCGACGTCCGCCCACGCGAGGAGTATCTCGCAGGTCACATCCCGGGCGCGATCTCGGTGCCGCTGAGGGACCTGAAAAAACACCTGGGCGTCCTGCCTGCGGCGCGAGACGTCGTTGCGTATTGCCGCGGCCCGTACTGCGTGATGGCGCTCGACGCCGTCGATCTCCTGCGTCGCCGAGGCTTCCGTGCACATCGCTTGGAGCTTGGCGTGCCTGAATGGCGGGCGCAGGGATGGCGCGTGGACACGGGCGGCGACCTTCACGCCGGATTGCAACCATGAGTCCGCCGGCATCTCCGCCCGTGGGGACCACAGTACGCCTCGGGCTGCGTGAAAACCTCGCCCAGTTCTCCCTGCTGGTTGTCGTCAACGCCTGTGTCGGCGCGATGGTGGGGATGGAGCGCAGCATCCTGCCGGCCATTGCGGAACAGGACTTTCAGCTCGCAGCCCGCACCGCGGTCTTGTCGTTCATCGTCGTGTTCGGCGTGACCAAGGCGCTCACCAACTATCTTGCCGGACGCCTCTCCGATCGCTTCGGCCGCAGACACGTGCTTGTCGGCGGCTGGCTGGTGGCGGCACCGGTGCCGTTCCTCCTCATGTGGGCGCCGGACTGGAACTGGATCCTGTTCGCGAATCTGCTCCTGGGGGTAAGCCAGGGCCTCACGTGGTCCACGACGGTCATCATGAAGATCGATCTCGTGGGTGCGGCGCGCCGCGGGTTGGCGATGGGGCTCAACGAATTTTCCGGGTATATCGCCGTCGCCGCGAGTGCGCTCGCGACAGGCTGGATTGCGGCAGCGTATGGGCTCCGCCCGCAATCGTTCTATCTCGGCGTCCTGTTCGTGGCGGTGGGGCTCGGGCTGTCGGTGATCGTCGTCCGCGAGACGAAGCACCACGTGTCCCACGAGTCGACTCTTCACGGCGAGTCGGCTCGAAACGGCGTGCCGACGCCCCGTGAGGTGTTCTGGCGGACCACCCTCGGCGATCGCAATCTCTCGAGCGCCAGCCAGGCCGGCCTCGTCAACAACCTCAACGACGGGATGGCATGGGGCTTGTTCCCGTTGTTCTTCGCGGCGGCCGGGATGCGTCTTGATCAGATCGGCCTGCTCGCCGCGATCTATCCGGGCACCTGGGGCCTGGCGCAACTCGTCACTGGCGGACTGTCGGACCGGGTCGGGCGCAAGTGGCTGATCGTGTCAGGCATGTGGGCGCAGGCGCTGGGGATTGGCACCATCACCGTCGGCGAACGCTTTGGTACGTTCGCCGTCGGCGGTGTGTTGCTGGGGATCGGCACGGCGATGGTCTACCCGACACTGCTGGCGGCCATCGGCGACGTGGCCCGCCCGGCGTGGCGCGCGTCAGCCGTCGGTGTGTATCGGCTGTGGCGCGACCTCGGCTACGCGATTGGCGCGCTGCTGGCTGGCATGACGGCAGATCTCTTCGGGCTCCATGCCGCGATGTGGCTCATTGCCGCGGTCACGTTCGCCTCGGGGCTTGTGGCGGCAGTGCGGATGACCGAGACCCTGGCGCCACGTGTGCCTGCCGGTCGGGGAAGTTCATTCGCAAGGAGCGCGGTCTAAGGGAGACGGGCATGCTGCGACGACTTCCGGAATGGGCGGTGGCCTGGCCGAAGCTGACGGTCACGCTGGCCATCGCCGCGACGATGGTCCTGTCGGCCTGGCTGCCGCGCATGCGGACGGATACCGATCCGAAAAACATGCTGCCGGTGACCTCCGACGTACGCGTCTTCAATCGACAGGTCGAGCAGTGGTTCGGCCTGCACGAGGACATGATCGTCGTCGGCATCGTCCGGGACGGCGGGCTGTTCGACCGCGCGGCGCTCGAAGCGGTGAGCCGTCTGACTGACCGCGTCGTGCGGCTGCCAGGCGTGGTGGCCGCCGATGTGACCAGCGTCACGACCACGGACAACGTGGTCGCCGGGGCCGGGGCGCTCAGCGTGCAGCCGCTCCTGCCGCCCATCCCCACGACCGCAGCGGATCTTGACGTCTTCCGTCATGCGGTACTGGACAACCCGATGGTGGTCGACCGGCTCGTCTCGGCGGACGGCCGCGCCACCGCCATCTACGTGCCGCTCGAGCAAGGCGCCAACGGCAAAGAGGTGGCGGACCGCATCCGGACGCTGCTGAGCGAGGAACGCGGCGATTTGCGCTTCTACGTGGCCGGCGATCCTGTCGCCCGCGACACGTTCGGCTCAGAGATGTTCCGGCAGATGGCGATCTTTGCCCCGATGGCCGGGGTGCTGATGCTCGTGGCGCTGTACGGGATGTTCCGAAGCCTCGCGCTGGCCCTCACGATCGTCGGTGTCGCGATGATGGCGACGCTCTGGAGCATGGGGCTGCTCGTCGCGATCGGACAGCCGGTGCACATCATGAGCTCGATGATGCCGGTCTTCCTGATGGCCATCGCCACCGACAGCATCCACATTTTCAACGAGTTCTATTTCCGCCTGCGAGAGGTGGCGGACCGCCGGCGGGCGGTGCTCGAGACCATCGAGACCGTGGGCGCGCCCGTGCGGTACACCGCGCTCGCCACGGCCGCCGGATTTGGCGTGCTCGTCATCGGCGGCATCGTGCCGGTTCGCGTCTTTGGCCTCTTTACGGCGTTCGGGACCCTTGTCATCCGGCTCATGAGCTTCAGCTTCATCCCAGCCGTGATGATGCTCGTGGGCGAGGACCGCCTTCGGCGGGCGAGCCGTCGCGAGTCGATGGAGGCCGGCGCCTCCCGCTCGCTCGCCTGGCTGGGTGGGCTGAGCGTGCGCCGGCCGCGAGCGGTGATCGTCAGCGGAGCCGTGCTGTTGGCCGTGGCGATCGTTGGCCTGCCGCGCATCCGCATCAACAACAACATGGTGCGGTGGTTCAGGCCGGCGAGCGAAGTGCGCGTGGCCGACGCCGTCATCAATGAGCAGCTCGGCGGCTCGTCGCTGTTGTATGTCGTGGCCTCCGGTGCAGGTGAGGATGCACTCAAGGATCCACAGGCGCTCCGCTACGTGGAGGCGTTACAGCGCGATCTCGATCGGGAAGACCTCGTCGGAAAAACGACGTCAGTGGTCGATCTGGTCAAGCGCGTCAACCGCGTGATGCTCGATGATCGGCCGGAACAGGAACAGATACCAGGCTCGAAGGAGGCCGTGGGGCAGTATCTGTTTCTCTTTGGCATGGCCGCGAAGGCCTCGACCCTGAACAACCTGATCACCGGATCGGCCGACCGCGCCAACCTGTGGGTACAGCTGAAGACGTGGGACGCCGGCGCGGTGGAGCAAGTCCTCAATCGCCTGGAGGCGTATCAGCGTGCGCACCCGCCACCCGGGCTGCGCTTCGAACCCGCGGGGATCGCGTACTTCAACCTGGTGTGGAACCGCGAGGTGCTACGCGACATGATCCGGACCTTCCTCGCGGCGCTGGCCGTGGTGCTGGTCATCCTGACGGTCTCATTCCGCTCGTGGCGATGGGGGCTCGTCAGCTTCGTCCCCCTGGGTCTCACCATTCTGTTGATTTACGGCGCCATCGGGTATGTCGGCAAGGATTTCGACATGCCGGTCTCGGTGCTCTCGGCCCTGTCGTTGGGCATGGCGGTGGACTTCGCCATTCACTTCATCCGCCGCTACCGGCAGCGGCTTGCCGATGATCCCGACACCGACCGCGCCCTGCTCTGGACCGTCGCGCGGCCCGGCAAGGGCATCATGCGCAACGCCGTGCTGTTTTCCCTCGCGTTCGCCGTGATGTTGTTCTCGAGTCTCACGCCGTACATTACGGTCGGGGCGTTCATCATGACCATGATGATGCTCTCGGCCCTGTTCACGTTGTTCTACCTGCCTGCGCTGATCGTCGTTTTCGCCCGGCGCCAACGCACCGCCGAGCAGGCTCCTGCCCGCGCGAGCACGGTGAACCCCGCAGCTGGAACTGGGAGGACTTATTAATGCGCATTCGCGTGGCATTGTTCGGCATAGGGCTCGCTCTTACCTGGCCGGCGCTGTCTGGAGGGACCCGCCTGCTGCTCGCCCAGGCGCCCCCCGGCGCCGGCGAGATCGTCGGGCGGGTCCAGCAGGCCTTCTACGCTCCCGGCAAGGACATGAAGGCGCGCGTGACCATGACGCTCATCTCGGCCGGGGGAGACAAACGCCTCCGCGACCTGACGATGTTGCGCCGCAACGGCACGGGCGGGGAGCAGCAGTATTTCATCTACTTTCATCAGCCCGGCGACGTCCGCGGGATGGCGTTCCTGGTCCTCAAGTATCCCCGACGCGATGACGACCGGTGGCTGTTCATGCCGGCGCTGAATCTCGTGCGCCGCATCGCGGCACGTGACAGCGCGCAGAGCTTCGTCGGGTCCGACTTCACCTACGAGCATGTCTCGGGGCGCGATCCCGAGTCCGACCGGCACACGCTGCGGGGCGAAGAACAACGCCGCGGGAAGGCCTGCTACGTTGTCGAGAGCCAGGCGCAAGCCGCCGCCGAATACAGCCGCAAGGTTGCGTGGATCGACAAGGCGACGTGGCTGCCTGTCGAGGAGGAGTATTACGACGTCCGGGGCGAGCTGTTCAAAGTGTTCACGGCCGACGAGATCCGCGATGTCGGCGGCCACCCCACGATCACGAAGCGCACCATGAAGAACGCCAAGACCAACCACCGCACCGACGTCGTGTTTGCAGACGTGGCCTATGACGTGGGGCTCGACGCCGACCTCTTCGCCGAACGCTACCTGCGTGAGCCGCCGCGGCGCTGGATCCAGTGAGGCCCTGTGGGACGCATCGAACTCCTGACGCTGGTCACCGGGTTGGCCCTGGCGACCCCGGCTATCACGCGCGCTCAGGCAGCCGTGCACGGGTTTGCGCAGTTCAATTCCGGCTTCCGCACGACCGGCGCAGAATGCCCGACGGAGATGGCGTGCGATGTGATGCGAGGCGAGGAGCGCGTGCAGCTCAAGATCGAGCTCTCCTCGCCGGATGGGCGGGCAGGGGCGCTGGCCCGCCTGGATCTGTTGCACGATGCGATCGGCGATGATCTGGGGCTCGATCTCCGTGAAGCGTACGTCGATGTCGGAACGCGACGGATCTCGGCGCGGCTCGGCCGCCAGGTCGTCACGTGGGGACTTGGCGATCTGCTCTTTATCAACGACGTCTTTCCCAAGGACTGGGTGGCATTCCTTACGGGCGCTCCGCTCGAGTACCTCAAGTTCGGAAGCGATGCGGCCAAAGTGGGCGCCTACGCCGGGTCCTTCGGTGCCGAGGCCGTCATCAGCCCCGTGTTCGCTCCCGATCGTGCGCCGAGTCCGGATCGACTCTTCTTCTTCGATCCGATGGCGTCAGTGACCGACAGGGTGATCGAGCGGCCGGGCACCGACTTCGACCAGATGCAGCTTGCCGGTCGCGTCTACGCGCGCCTGGGACGCTACGAGGTCGCGAACTACCTCTCGAAGGGATTCTTCGGCGTGCCGGCGGGGCGGCCGGACCAGGCTGTGCCGAGGCGCCTCGTGTTCACCTATCCGCGCCTCCAGACCTATGGCGGCAGTCTGCAAGGACCGCTCGGAGCCGGCGTCTTCTCGCTCGAGGCCGGGTATTACGACTCGCGCGACGACGCGGCCGGAAGCGATCCGACCGTCGAGAATTCCCAGACGCGCTGGCTGGCGGCCTACCAGTTTCAGCCGCAGGAGGATCTCACGCTCGCGCTTCAGTACTACGGAGAGTCGATGCGGCATCACGACGTCTATCTGCGGACGCTCCCGCCAGGCCTGCCGGCGCGAGACCGGCTCCGCCAGGTCACCAGTCTCCGGGTCACGCAATGGCGCCGGCATCAGACGCTGCGCCTGAACCTCTTCGTGATGGCGAGCCCGAGCGACCGTGATGCTTACATCAACCCGTCGGTTCGCTACAACGTGACCGACGAGCTGTGGCTGGAGACTGGCGCCAACCTCTTTTGGGGGCAGGAGCGTCACACGTTCTTTGGCCAGTTCGAGCAAAACAGCGGCGTGTTCCTGGTGGCGCGCTACGAATTTTGAGGGCCGGAGCCGATGAACACCACGATCGACGCGGACACGCTGCGGCGCTGGCTGGATGAAGGACGACCAGTGACCCTGCTCGACATCCGAACCGCCGAAGACCGCGCCGAGTGGACCGTCCCCGGAAGCGTGCACCTGGACGCCTATGAGGCGCTGAAGGCGGGGCAGCCAGGTCTGCTGGCCGACGCGACCTTCCCGGGCGATCGCCCCGTCGTGACCATCTGCAACCTGGGACGGGTCAGCCAGACGGCGGCAGCGATGCTGGCCAGCCGCGGTCTGGATGCGCGGTCGCTGGCGGGCGGCATGAAGGCGTGGAGCCTGGCCTGGAATGCGGCAGAGGTCGCGCTGGGCGACCCGACAGTTCGCGTCATCCAGATCCGGCGGACCGGCAAGGGGTGCCTCTCGTACATCGTCGGATCTGACGGTGAGGCGGCCGTGATCGACCCTTCAGTGTCGGCCGACGTGTACGTAGGTCTCGCGAGGGGTCACGGCTGGCGTATTCGGCACGTGCTCGAGACGCATATCCATGCCGACCATCTGTCGCGAGCCCGCCAGCTGGTCCAACAGACGGCCGGGATGCTCTGGCTGCCGGCGCAGCATCGCGTCAGGTTCCCATTTGCCGCGATTGACGATGGCGACCGGATCACCGTGGGAACGAGCCTGATCACCGCGCTCGGCACGCCTGGTCATACCGACGAGAGCACTTCGTACGTCGTCAACGGTGTCGCGGCGTTCACCGGGGATACACTCTTCACCAACAGTGTGGGGCGGCCCGATCTGAAAGCCGACGCAGCAGGGACCGAGCGGCGCGCCCGCGCGCTGTTCACCTCGCTTGCGCGGCTGCTGGCGCTTGGCCCCGAGGTCGTTGTGCTGCCGGCGCACGCCAGCGAGCCGATCGCATTCGATGGAAGGGCTGTATCGGCACGGATGGCCGAGGTCACGACGCGGCTGTCCGATTGGTTCGCATCACAGGCGGCATTTGTCGAACGCGTCGTGTCGCGGCTGCCGCCCACCCCGCCCAACTACGTGCGCATCGTGGAGCTGAATGAGGCTGGCGAGCTGCCGTCGGGCGATCCGACAGATCTCGAAGCAGGAGCGAACCGCTGTGCTGTCGCGTAAGCCGAATTCGTCGTATCTTAGTGCCCGGAGGAACCACCAATGAAACGCCTTGCCGCCGCTGCGGTCGTCCTCGCATTGGCCGGGCCGGCCTACGCGCAGCTCGCAGCCCCCAACCCTGCCGGCCTCACCTACGGCCACGTGCACCTCAACGTCGCCGACATCGAGCTCCACAAGAAGATCTGGGTCGAGCACTTCGGCGGTGTCGTCGTGCAGAAGGGCCCGCTCACGGTCATCAAACTGCCGAGCCTGCTGCTCGCGTTGACGGCGTTCCTTGCGTCCGGACGAGGGGCGTCGGCCGC